>CAIWLA010000588.1 GCA_903913345.1 uncultured Magnetococcales bacterium
CCAACAAGGGGGCCACACCGGTCGCCAAAAATCCCTCTTTCGACGCATAATGGGCGGCGGTATCGCTGATGGCACAGGTGGTGGCACCGATGTTGGTCGCCTGATGAATGAGCATGGCTTCCGCAACGCTGGCTGCGCCACTCACCGTTATATTCAAGGCACCATCCAGCACGGCCATGTTGGCAACAATGGCCAAATCCGCCGCCGTATCGCTGATACTGTAGGTAATGGTGCCGCTGTTGGTGACGTTGTGCAGGAGCGTGGCCTCTGCAACGGTAGCATCACTGGTCGCCGTCACATTAAAGGCATTGTTGACCACGGTCGCATTGGCCACTTTGGCCAAATTCGCCGCCGTATCGATCAGGTTATATTGGTGGGCAGCCGGGTGCGTCGTCAGCGCGGCATAAGCCGCCATGCTCAGAGTAGGAGAGTCGAGCAGATCGTTGATGGCAATGGTCACACCCTGCGTCACATCGTACCCTTCGTGCCCATCACTGGCCACCACGTTGAATGCGTAGGAATTTTTGATCTCGTAGTCCGGCGAAACCCTGAAAGTCACCTCACCCACATGGCCTGGGGCATTGCTGATGGAAAACGCACCGGCATCGGGACCGGACAGGCTCCAGGTGATGGTGTCCTCTGGGTCTGGATCGGTACCCACGGCGGTATAGACCACCGTTTGGGTGGGAATATTTTCATTGACGCTGCCGCTGGTGCCCGAGGTGATGGTCGGGCGATAGTTCGTGATGGTTTGGGCTTGTTGTGCCCCAACGATTTCCGCCATGGTCGGGGCCGACGTCACAGAGGTAGCGGTACTGACAACATTGGCCATCATGCCGGTGGACAGACTGGCACCCGTGATGTTGAACACCGCTGCACTGATCGTCGTCAATTGGGTGGCATCCCTCAGATCCAGAGGCGTGGTGAACGTGCCACTGTTGATGGTGTTGGCAATCGCCTGCATGAATGCGCCCCCCAAAGGGGTCGATCCGGCATTGTCCACCAACGTGGCGGCGGAACCCAGGGAAGCGGCCACCCTTTGCACCGCCAAAGAGACCGTCGTATCCGTGCTGTTGTCCGCCAACGGGTCGTAAGTCATCAGATTGACCGTTGCCGTACTCAAACCCAGGGCATTTTGCACCGTCGTCGCAGCAGAGGCGATCAGGTCCGCTGTCAAGGACTTCCCGGCAGCGACTTGTGTTTCCACCACATCCTGAATCAAGGTTGTGATGGGATTGACCACCACTGCGCCGCCCGCCGAGACCGGAGCCTTCATGACCACGGTATTCGGCTTGAGAGTGCTTTGATCAACCCCACCCACCGCCAGAATGGCACCCTGTTGGGCGGCCCAGGAACTGCTGAGCGTGAAGGAACCATCCGCCTGCGTGGCGACACCGGTGTTTTCATTGGCATCGGCCACCCCGTTATTGTTCGCATCGATATAAATCCTGGCACCCTGGATGTGCCCGTCGGCTACCACACCGGAGAGGGTATTGACAACCGCTCCGCTGTTGCCATTTCCTCCGCCTCCGCCTCC
>CAIWLA010000589.1 GCA_903913345.1 uncultured Magnetococcales bacterium
AGCTCGGTTGGGCCAATAGATTAAAATTATTAAAAGAAAATCGACTCTTGCCGTACCCGCTGGCTGAGTTTGCGCATTCGGCGACCAAACAGAAGCAAAAAAACGACCGGCCCATACTCGGTCACCTGAAGAACACCGCACCGAGGCTACTTGACCCAGCGACGAGCATCCTTAAGCAACAACAAAAGCTGTTGTTCCCGAAGGGGGGAGGCCGTAAAGCCAAAGCGTGTGTAAAAACGTGCGGCTTCTGCGTCAATGGGGTGAGTCAATATCGCTCGAATACCAGCCTGCTCGGCCATCACCAAAGTGCGTCGAATGGCATCCTGCAGAAGTCCCACACCGATCCCTCGCCCTTGGTCCCGCCTGGATACAGCCAGTCGTGCCAAAACCACGACCGGAATGGGGTGCTGTCCCATCCCTTTGCGGATGCGTTCGGGCGCGTCCAACGTATCCACCTGCCCGACAGTCAAGCTGAAGTAGCCCACGACATGGTCATTGTCATCCGCGACGACGAAGGTCTTGGCAGACCCGCTGGTTTGCGCCTGGCGGGCATGACGCACCAGCCACTCGTTGAGTGCCGATTTGCCGCAATCAAAGAATTCCAGGCGATGCCGCAGATCCAGCGATTCCTGTTCACGAAAATACATTAAACATCCCGGCAGGATGATCGGGCAAACAGGTCACGCAGACCCGCATTGTCCTGCTCTGGACGATCCAGCAAATCCAGTAAATTCTGGTATTGACTGCCCGACACCAGAAACACACGCTGGTCGAGCAGCGTCTGCTCGGCCACCTGACAGGCACTGTCGAGGATAAAATCCGTCAAGGATTTATGGACCACATCGGCCGCACAACGCAATACGGCCTCCTGTTCTGGAGTGGCATGCAGACCTAAACGGGCCGATTGGATCATTGTGGTAGTCGTCATGGTCGCCATGGAGGCCATTCAGCATGGTTGCGCCCAGGGACCGTCATGCCATGGTCCTGGACATATGAATTGATACCCTTTTTCAGCCATTTATCGAATCCCAGCCAGGATTTCAGATACATTTTCAG
Source organism: uncultured Magnetococcales bacterium (assembly GCA_903913345.1). GTDB lineage: Bacteria > Pseudomonadota > Magnetococcia > Magnetococcales > Magnetaquicoccaceae > Magnetaquicoccus. The sequence continues at coordinate 1,057 of CAIWLA010000589.1, forward strand.
CATCCAGTTATGTGATCGGGCCTGTCGTACAACCGACAAACATTGTCTACTTCAAACAACGACAACTCAACACCCTCTCCATCCTGTTCGTATGCTGCCAACCGGCTTCAGACTCCTAAATCCGGATCGAAAAGTCAAGGAATTTCCCCGATCGGAACAGGCAGTGGACCGAAGCGCAACCGCAGACAATCGCCATCATTCAATACAAATAGAAGTCATATAACCTCACATGGGCAACCCCTTTCCCGGCAGATAATCCTGCAACGCCTTGCAATGGAATCCGAAGGTCCGCACCGCCTCCATGGCGGCCACGGCGGCCCGCATCCCGGAGGCGGTGGTGAAATAGGGAATACGGCTCATCAAGGCCGTGCGACGCAGGGAAAAAGAGTCCGCAATGGCCTTCTTGCCCTGCGTGGTGTTAAAAACCAGGACAATATCACCGTTTTTCATCCGATCCACAATGTCCGGTCGATCCTCGCCCACCTTGTGGGCCTGCTCCACCGGTATCCCCTGTTGCCGCAACCAGATCGCCGTCCCCCGTGTGGCACAGAGGGAAAAACCCAGGGCAACCAGTTGCCGGGCCGGTTGCGTGATCGAGGCCTTGTCGTCATCCCGAACCGAAATAAAGACCAGACCATGGGCCGTGGCCTGCCGAGGCAGGAGGGTGCCGGCACTCTCCTGGGCCTTCGCAAAGGCCAACCCGAAGGTGTCCGCCAACCCCATCACCTCCCCGGTGGATTTCATCTCCGGGCCTAGAATGGTGTCCACCCCCGGAAATTTTTCAAAGGGAAAGACCGCCTCCTTGACGGCCATATGGGAACGCCTGGGCATGGCCGTCAGACCCAGGGCCGCCAGGGTCTCCCCCGCCATCACCCGCGCCGCCACCTTGGCCAGGGGAATGCCCGTGGCCTTGGAGACAAAGGGCACCGTCCGCGAGGCACGGGGATTGACCTCCAGGATATAGATGGTCTCATTCTGAATGGCAAACTGCACATTCAT
>CAIWLA010000590.1 GCA_903913345.1 uncultured Magnetococcales bacterium
CCCATCCTTTCTGCTGTATGTTGGCTTCATCGCCCGGTTGCAATGGCCGCAGCGGATGATGCCGCGCAACACGGCGGGGGTCTGTACCCGGCTGGAGCGTGGTTCCCGGTTGTTGGTGGCCAGGATGGTGTGGACAGCGTCCCAAAGCTCCCGATCAATAAAACCCTGGTGCTCACCGGCGTAGATCTCGCCATGATAGGCAATCTCGCCGATGTAGACCCGGTTGTTGAGTATCCGGTAGAGGTACCCCTTGTCCATGGGCTGGCCATTTTTCCCAACCGCACCCGACTCGGCCAGTTCTCGGATGAGCTGGGTGGCAGAGCCAATTTCGACAAAACGGCGGTAAATGGTGCGCACCGTTTCGGCCTCGGCGGGGTGGATAATCAGTTTGCGCTCCTGGACGGTGTAGCCGAGTGGCGGGTGGCCGCCCATCCACATACCGCGTTTTTTGGATGAGGCAAACTTGTCACGGATGCGCTCGGCGGAAATTTCGCGTTCAAATTGTGCAAATGATAACAGTATGTTAAGCGTTAGACGTCCCATAGAAGTTGTCGTGTTGAATGACTGGGTGACGGATGCGAAGGTGACGTTTTGCTTGTCAAACGTCTCCACCAACCGGGAAAAATCCATCAGGGATCTGGTGAGCCTGTCGATTTTGTAGACGACGATGACGTTGATTTTACCGGCCTCGACGTCTTTCAGCAAGCGTTTCAAGGCGGGCCGTTCCATGTTGCCACCAGAGAAACCGCCGTCGTCATAGCGGTCTGGCACCAGGAACCAGCCTTCGGACTTTTGGCTGGCGATGTAGGCCTCGCAACTTTCGCGTTGGGCGTCGAGGGTGTTGAACTCCATTTCCAGCCCTTCTTCAGTCGATTTCCGGGTGTAAACCGCACAACGTATTTTCTGCACTATCGGTTGTTTTGTCATTTTAATATTTCCTGTTTCTTGAGTCCGAAAAACACAAGTCCATTCCATTTGCTGCCGGTGATAAAGTTGGCCACCGCCGACAAACTCTTGAACCGCCGCCCCTGGCACTCAAACCCGTCGTCAAGTACCACACAACTGTGCTGCACCCCCTTCCATTCCCGTGTCAGTCGGGTGCCAGTCAGTAATCGCTCCCCTGGCGGCCGCTTCCTCTCCTGCGGCGCGTCATTCTCTGCCGCTATCCGTTCCAACCGCTTTTCGGCTTTCTCGGACAGGCTGTCGTAAGCCAGTTCCTGGATCCGGTAGGCCAGCCGACTCACCAGAAATGCTCGGTTGAACGGGGGCGGCTCCGCTTCATTGTACGTCCTCCACATTGCCTTCAACTCGGACACCGACAGGCCCGGCAAGGCCGCCACCCGTCTTATAACGCCAATATTCATCGCCTTTCTCCTTTGGTTGTTTTTCTACCATAAGGGCATTGGTTGGGCGAGTTATCAACAGGAATTTTCTCCGTTTTTTGTTTTTCCAGAAGGCGGCGGATGCCGGTGGCGAGGAGTGCGGCGACCTCGGTGAGGCGTTCGTCGTCGGACATTTTGGTGGGGTGGGTGGGGTTCATCATTGGCGGCACCTTCCTTGTTTGGAGAATGTTCCTGTTTGCGCTTGAGGAGGAAGATAATGCCATCGGAAGGAAAGGTTAAGGACATTTATGTGGTTGATGTTGTTTAGGGATCACAAATGTCTTTCAGGGATGTTTGGGGTGGTTTGGGGTGGTTTGGGGTGGTTTGGGGTGGTGGACAGTCGCTGCTTGCGGTACTGGCATTCAATGCAGGAATCGGACGGCCAAACAGATAGCAACATTTGACTGTATTTTTAATCGTTTGAGTGACGACAGGCCGATCTCGAAAAAAAAATGGAGGAGGTGAAAGATTGTGATTGACAAGGAGCACTGACGTTCTCTATTATATTGACACTGTCAATCATCTACCGAGTTTGAACCTATGTCCCCTCCCAATCGTGACTCTGACCACCTGAAGATGTTACAGGACTACTACGCCCGGTATCGGACATGGCCCTCCTATACGCAGTTGGGTACTGTCATAGGGATGAAAGCGAAATCAGCGGTGTCCAAGCTCTTACACCGTCTGGAAGATGCTGGTTATCTGCAACGTACCCCGGATGGGGAGTGGGCTCCGACTGACCGATTTTTTGAGCGTCCCTTGGCGGATACCTCAGTTCGGGCAGGTCTTCCGGAGATGGTTCTGGATGCATCGGAGAATCCAGTGTTGATCGATACCCTCCTGGTCAGCTCCCCCTCGCGCACCGTGCTGTTGCCGGTCAAGGGTGACTCCATGCAGGGAGTGGGTATTTACGATGGGGATTTTGTGGTCGTGGAAATTTGCTCAACCGCCAGTGATGGTGCTCTGGTGGTCGCCGAGGTGGATGGTGAATTCACCCTCAAGACACTGGTGCGGGAAGGGAGGGAGTGGACATTACATCCCGCCAACCCCGACTATCCGGTGATCAGGCCCAAAGAGAGTCTGACTATATTTGGGGTGGTCACCGGCCTGATCCGACGGTATGGGAAAGCGAGATGACGCCGCCTGCTGTATCTCGGCGCATAGGTGTGCCCCTGATGGCCAATCCGGTGTTTGCGGGTTTTCCCTCTCCCGCTCAGGACGAGGCGACGGAGCAGCTCGACATCGAACGGCTCTTGATCGAACACCCCGCTGCCACCTTCTTTTGGCGAGTGGAGGGGTGTTCAATGGACGGGATGGGAATTCACAACGGGGATCTGCTGGTGGTAGACCGCTCCGTAACCCCTGGTGATGGGAGTGTAGTGATCGCGGTGCTGGACGGCGGTTTCGTGGTCAAACAGCTCGTGCGCCACCGAGGAGCAGTGATTTTGCGATCTGCTCACCCTGATTACCCGGATGTCCGGGTGGATCAAGAACAAGAATTGGTGATTTGGGGAGTGGTGCGATGGTCGGTGCATCGGGTGACGGGCAGAGCGATGGCGGGAAGGGCGGTGACTGGAAGGGCGGTGACAGACAAAACATCGCGTTGATCGATGCCAACAACTTCTACGTCTCCTGCGAGCGGGTATTCAATCCGGCATTGCAGGGAAAGCCGGTTGTGGTTCTTTCCAACAATGATGGCTGTGCGGTGGCCCGTTCCAATGAGGTCAAAGCGTTGGGAGTGAAGATGGGAGAACCATGGTTCCGTTTGAGCGATTTAGCGCAACAGCACGGGATCATTGCATTGTCCAGCAACTATGCCCTTTACGCCGATATGTCGCAGCGGATGATGGCCCTGTTGGGGCGTTTCAGCCCCCAGCAGGAGGTGTACTCCATCGACGAGTGTTTTCTTGATCTGGGTAACCAGCGGGATGTAACCCCCATTGGTCAGGTCATGCGGCAGGAGGTTGCCGATTGGCTGGGGTTGCCGGTGGGTGTGGGGATTGGCTCCACCAAGACTCTGGCCAAACTGGCCAACCACGTCGCCAAGAAGCGTCCGGCATACGCCGGGGTGTGCAACTTCAACACTATGGCGACAGCTGATTTGGAACGCCTACTGGCGGAG
>CAIWLA010000591.1 GCA_903913345.1 uncultured Magnetococcales bacterium
TGGTGTAGATATGGGCCGCATCGCTTGCGGACAGCCCCTGTTGGGCCACGCCGACAATAAATCCACCGATAATATTGATGAATATGATCAGAATGGCGGCGACCGCATCCCCTCGGACAAATTTGGAGGCACCGTCCATGGCCCCGAAAAATTCCGATTCCTCCTCGATTTCCCGGCGGCGGGCCTTGGCTTCGCTCTCCGAGACCAGACCGGAGTTCAAGTCGGCATCGATGGCCATCTGCTTGCCGGGCATTTTGTCCAACGTGAAACGGGCCGCCACCTCGGCGATACGCCCGGCACCCTTGGTGATGACGATAAAGTTGATGATGATCAGGATGGCAAAGACAATCACCCCGACCACCGGATTGCCCCCCGCCACAAACTGACCAAACGAGCGGATCACCTCGCCAGCCGCCCCCTCTCCCTCCCCACCGTGGAGCAAAATAATACGGGTGGTGGAAATGTTCAGGGCCAACCGAAACAGGGTGGTCATCAGCAGAATGCTGGGAAAAGAGGAAAATTCCAGCGGACGATGGACATAGACAGTCGTCAAAAGTATGACGATCCCCATCGAAATATTGACGGAGAGGAGCATGTCCAACAGTATTTTCGGCAACGGAATGATCATGATGGTCAGAACGGCAATGATACCCATTGCCATGATGACATCATTGATACCCTTGATGCGGGGCAGTGATCTGGGTAACGGTATTGAAGACAACGGTTTCTCCAGAGTGTGTGCAACGGCACGGTCGGTCAGGCACCGGACCAACGACCAACGAGCGCGCGATGTGGTCTACCCATGTTGGACCGCCAAAGATCCAACCCCAATATTAAGCAACTTTCATACCGTAACCCAAACAACGCCAAATGAAAAGGGGATTTTCGCACGGATGTTTCCCTTCTGCAACCGTTTTCTCAGCGATCCTCCAGGGTGGTCAAAATTTCGCAGCCTGTAGGGGTCATCAGGACGGTATGTTCAAACTGGGCGGAGAGGGCATGGTCTTTGGTGACCACCGTCCAGTGATCGGGCATCAACTTGATTTCCGCCTTCCCCAGGTTGATCATGGGTTCGATGGTGAAGATCATGCCGGGGAGCAGGGTGGCCCCTCTGTTCCGTGTGCCATAGTGGAGGACGGCGGGTTCCTCATGGAAGTCCCGACCGATGCCATGGCCGCAATATTCCCTGACCACGGAACAATAATTTTTACGGGCATGCAGCTCGATGACGGCCCCGATATCGCCGAAACAGCCACCCGGCTTGACCGCCTGAATCCCCAGGGCCAGGCACTCCTGGGCGACCTGCACAATCTTTTTGTTGCGGGAGGTGGGTGGTCCCACAAAGAAGGTCTTGCTCGTATCCCCGTGAAAGCCATTCAGGCAGACGGTGATATCCACATTGACAATATCCCCGCTGTGCAGGATGCGCGGGCCGGGAATACCGTGACACACCTGATGGTTGACGGAGGTGCAGATGGATTTTGGAAAACCCATTGGATTTTGAGGCGTTGGCCGATAGTTGAGGGGGGAGGGCACCGCTCCATGATCCAGGATGAACCGATGGCATCGGTCATTCAGGGCCTCTGTGGTCACCCCCGGTTGGACATATGGTTCGATCATGGCCAGGGTTTGCGCGGCCAGTCGGCCGCTTAAACGCATCTGTTCGATCTCTTCCTGCGATTTGATAGGAATCATAAGGTATCTAATGGGCCGCCTATGGGTTGACCGGAACCCGTTGCAGTTGCACCTGGGACATGAGTGTGCGACCGTTCCGGTTGAAGGTGATTTCCACCAGGTCGCCCGGCCGCATCGTGCCGAGGGTTTGCACCAGGGCCTCCGGGGAGGTGACGGACTGGCGATTGATGGCCACGATGAGATCACCCGCTTTGAGTTCGGACAATTCCGCCGGGCTTTGGGGTGCCACGTCCAGGATGGCGACCCCGCCCGCAGCGGCCTCCGTTGCCACCCCCAGCCAGGCGGTCGGGGCCGGGGGGCGCACTCTCTCTTCACGGGGGATCAGGGGGGTGGACCAATCGGCCGGTCCGTGCCTTTCCCCGATGGAGGGGTTGGGCAGGGGAGGGAGAGAGGGGGCGGATGGGATCGAACCGGGCGCGGGTTGCGGCCAGTGATGGGTCGCCGTCTGGGGCGGGAGATCGTGTTCATCCCCATTGTCCAGGGTGGCCTTGATCGGGATCTCTTCTCCGCGACGCCACACGACGAGCGTGATCTCCTTGCCCGCCGGGGTGTGGGCGATGGTGTCGGTAAAATGGTCCATGGAACGAATGGGGGTGCCATCGATCTGCCGAATGAGATCCCCTTTTTTGAGACCACAGCGGTCGGCGGGACTCTCCTTGAATATTTCCGCCACCTGCACACCCTGGGGGGGTTGAATGGTCAGGCCCAGCCAACCACCGGCCAGTGCCGGATGGGTCAGCAGCAGCAGACCTGCCGAGATGCAGGATATCCCTGTTTGTTTGGTACGCATGGAAGAGGCTCCCATTCTGGTATTGGCCATCAGAGCATACCCAACAGCCGTTCTCTCACCCGTTCCACCGGCATCTTCTGGCCGGTCCAGATTTCAAACGCCCGACTGCCCTGATGGATCAGCATACCCAAGCCGTTCTGAATCGCCAAGCCTTGTTCTTTGGCCGCGCGCAACAAGGGGGTCTCCGGTGGGGAATAGACAATATCGCAGACCAGGGCGGTGGAGGGAAGACGGTCCATGGTGATCCATTGGATCTCTTCTCCCGCCAACCCCAGGAGTGTGGTGTTGATCAAGAGATCGGTGGTTTCCAAAGGCAACCTCCGGGCCTCCAGGGAGAGTGCCTCCAACCGGGCATGGGGATAAAAGGGGGCCAGCTCGGTCAGGAGCCGTTCGGCGCGGGGTTGGGTGCGATTGGCCACGACAATGTTTTTGGTCCCCGCCTCCAGCAATCCGACCACCACCCCGCGCGCCGCGCCGCCTGCGCCCAGCACCAGCACGGAGGCATGGCCCAGTTCCAGTTGGGGAAACTCCTCGGCCAGGGCATCGGTAAACCCTCCGGCATCGGTATTGTAGCCGCGCAAGGTGCCATCCGAATCGATGGCAACGGTGTTGACGGCACCGATGCGTTGGGCCAGGGGATCCACCCAATTCATGAGGGGCAGCAGGGCCTCCTTGTGGGGGACGGTGGCGTTAAAACCCACCATCCCGATGGCCACAAAACCGCGCACGGCCTCCGCCAACTGTTCCGGGTGGACGTGGAAGGCCAGGTAGCGCATATTCAGCCCCAACCAGGCCAGGGCCGGATTGTGCATTGCCGGGGAGAGGGTATGGGCAACCGGGTGGCCAATCACCCCCAGCAGGCGGGTCTGACCATTGGGAATGCGGGCAAATGGATTATCGAAGGCGGTGTTGCTCATCCATGGAGTCTCCTTTCAGCAATTTTCTATTGGCCCAGTGTAACACCTTTTGTGGGGCTTGCGAATCAAAATTCGGCTGGGGATCGGGGCAATCGCATTGCAAACGGGAGCCGAAAACGGTGATGGGTGTCTGGAGGCAATCGTCTTGTCCGGAAAAGGCTGGGAGGATACCTGTTGGACAAGAGGGTGTGATTCCAGTGGGTTGGATATTTTTGGATGGTGTGGTTTTCCCCTTTTACGATTGATGGTTGCGTCTGATAAAATGAAGTCCCAATGGGGGGAGTGTACCGAAATTTCCGGTCTCATTTTCCGCATCCAGGCTCTTGACTCCCGAACAAGGATCCATCATGGCTCCATATCTTGACAAGATGGTATTCAGGATACTGAACTGTGCCCCAATCCACATTCTGTGGGTTTCCATCCTGATGTCAGAGGTGGGGACGGCCATGATCGTGAGCGGGATGAGCCTGCTGTTCCATGGCGAGATTCGCCAGGACTTCATGGCCACAGGTGTGGTGACGTCACTGGTCGTCACCCTCCTGGTGGTGTCAGTCATGCTGCACGTGATGCGAATGCTTCAGAATCGCACCAACGAATTGCAACTGTCCAATGCCACTTTGCGGGAGGAAGTTGCCAGGCGCAAGACTGCCGAGGATACCCTGCACAAAAGCGAGGAACGTTATCGACGGATCTCGGAGAATATGGTTGACCTGATTTGTCTGCATGATCCAGACGCCCGGTTTATTCATGTCACGCCCTCCGTGACGCCAATGCTGGGCTATACCCCGGAGGAACTGCTGGGTAAAAGGCCCATAGAATTTTATCACCCAGATGATGCTGCCCGTTTCAATCCTTCCTATAAAAAAGTGGCCGTCGGAAAGCAAGACGACCGTCTTGCCTACCAGATCCGGGCCAAAGATGGGCATTATGTCTGGTTGGAAACATTGGTCAAGCCGATTCTGGGCATAGATGGTCATGTGGTGCATATCCAAAGCGTCTCCCGAAATATCACCGAACGCGTCGAGGCAGAACAAGCCCTGCGCAGGGAGCGGAATTTTACCCGCGAGTTGATCGACTCCCTGCCCGGCATGTTCTATCTGATCGACCAGGATGGACGATTCCAGCTATGGAACAGGAAATTTGAGGAAATCACCGGGTATACCCCGGAGGAAATGGCGGTCGCAGCACCGGCTGATTTTTTCCAAGGCGAGGATTGCGCAACCATCACCGAACGAGTGCGGGAAGTCTTTACCCAAGGCTATGCCATCGCCGAGGCCAATCTTGTCTCCAAAGATGGTGCAACGACTCCTTACTATTTTGTTGGACAGCGCATCGAACTGGATGGTCTGCCCTACCTGATCGGCATGGGACTGGACATGACCGAGCGCAAGAGGATGGAGGCGTCTGTTTTGCAGTCCAATGAAGTGGTGGAGCGTGCGATGCGCGAGTTGCGCCACTCGAATAGCTTTTTGGAAGAGCTGTTTAATACGACCCATCTGTGAGTCCCCTGAAAAAAGCCCGATCCGAGCAAAAACCACTTTTCCCGCCAGGGTGCGAGGTTTCGGTCGAGATGCGCGTCACCCACATCGTAGCGGCATTTTAGGCTGTTTTTCGCCAA
>CAIWLA010000592.1 GCA_903913345.1 uncultured Magnetococcales bacterium
ATCGGCTGCTGCAACTGTTCTTCAATCTGGTCGGCAATGCGTTCCACCACGGGACGCGAGGCACCCCCATCTTGTTAAGCATTGCCGGAGACGAACGCGAGATTGTGATCCGTATCCGCAATAGAGGTGTCATCTCGCCCGAGCTGTTGCCGACGATCTTCGAACCGTTCGGTGGCCGAACCGACATATTATCGCGATACGGCGGTCTCGGGCTTTTCATCTCCCGGCAGATCGCGATGGCGCACGACGGCGACATCGAAGTCGAAGTTGACTCGATATCCACGACAGTCGTCGTCACAGTGCGCCTGCCACGCATGCTCGATCACGGTAACTGAGGCCGAGATGTCTGACCTGGAGGAATGGAGTCTCCGGATCCTGGATGCCCCATTTTCGCGGAAGGCGTATCCTTTCCTCCCTGGAAAGAGTGGTTTCGGGAACCATCCTGGCCGATCTTGATTCCGTGAATAACGGTTTGGAGGGGACAATGTGGCACGATTTTATCCGTCAATATGCCCAGGAGAGGCCGGATCACCCGGCCATCATCGACCGCAGCACCGGGCACCGTTATGCCTATCTTGACCTGGACCGGGAGGTCCAGCGGTGGGTTGGTCGGCTCTTTGCCCAGGGGGTGCGACGGGGGGAACGGGTGGTCCTGATCGCGGTCAACCGTCTGGAACATGTCACCCTGTTTTTTGCCTGTGCCCGCCTGGGGGCGATTCTGGTCCCCCTCAATCCGCGCCTGGCCGCGCCGGAGTGGATGGCCATTGTGGAACAACTGCAACCCGTCTGCCTGCTTGGTGCGGGGGATGGCCCGCTGGCCGGGCAGGCGGACTATCGGGATCTCGACGCCGAGTGGGGGGCCGTGCCGGGGGGGGTGCCGATTGAACCGGTGGTCGAAACGGACGATGTGCTGTTGATCCTCTATACATCGGGTTCCACCGGTCAGCCCAAGGGGGTGATGTGCCACGCGGGCATGTTGATGGCCAACATGCACTATACCGTGGCGGCAGATGTGTTGCGCCAGGACGATATTTCCATCGTCAATACGCCATTCTTTCACACCGGCGGCTACAATGTCTTCTGCCTGCCGCTGCTCTCCATTGGGGGCACCCTGATTTTGCACCCAAAATTTGATGCCGGCGGGGTGTTGCGGGAGATTCGTGAGGCGGGCGTCACCGTCTTCTGGGGGGTGCCTACCCTGTTTCAAATGATGTTTGACCACCCGGATTTTGCCCGGACCGATTTTTCCCGCATCCGCTTTTTTCTCTCCGGTGGGGCACCCCTCGGTCTGGGCCTGATCCAGGGGTATCACGCCCAGGGCATTCCGTTCAAGCAGGGGTTCGGTCTCTCCGAGGTCGGACCGAACTGCTTTTTGCTGGAGACATCGGACGCCATTGATCATCCCGATTCCATCGGCAGGCCGATGGCCCACTCCCAGGTCAAGGTGGTGGACGAGGCGGGCCAGCCGGTTGGCGTCAACGCGGTGGGCAGGATGTGGATGGCCGGTCCTCATGTGTGCAAGGGGTATTGGCAGAATCAGGCATTGTTTGCCGATTCCATGCAAAACGGCTATTTTTGCACCGGTGATCTGGTCCGGGTGGATGCCGAGGGGTTTTATTATGTGGTCGGTCGCCAGAAAGAGATGTATATTTCCGGGGGCGAAAATGTTTATCCGGGGGAGGTGGAAAAGGTGTTGATGCAACAGGCCGATTTGACCCAGGTCGTCGTGGTGGGGGTGGGGGATGCCAAATGGGGCGAGGTGGGGCTGGCCTTCTATGTGGGATCACGGACCTTTACCCTGTCCGAGGTCCGTTCCTGGCTCGATCCCCGCCTGAGCCGGTACAAACATCCCCATCACCTGGTCCGCCTGCCCGCCATGCCGTTGCTGGCCAATGGCAAGGTGGATCGTCCGGCCTTGCAGGCCATGGCACAGCGGTTGTCTCTGGGCGAGGGGGTTGTCGATCATGGTTGAGCAGCAGATGGCGGGCGAACCCCGGACCGGTGCCTGGATTCAGACCTTTACCGGCTTGCAGTTCTGGCCCATGGATGCCCGCCCGGAGGAGGTGGATATCCGCGACATTGCCCATTCCCTCGCCATGCTGTGTCGTTTCAATGGTCATTGTCGGCGGTTTTATTCCGTGGCGGAACATGCGGTCCATGTCTCGCGTGTGGTGGCACCGGAACAGGCCCGGTGGGGACTGCTCCACGATGCCGCAGAGGCCTATCTGTCCGACCTGCCCCAGCCGATCAAACGGGAATTGCCGATCTTTCGCACCCATGAGGAGCGGCTCTTGGGGGTGATCGCCCGGCGGTTTGGCCTGGCGGAGGCCATGCCCGCCGCCGTCAAACAGGCGGATATGGTCATGCTGGCCACCGAAAAGGTGGCTTTGATGGCCAAAGAGCCGGTGCCGTGGGAGACGCTGCCCGACCCCCTGGATCCGGCCATGATCCAATCCTGGACCCCGGAGCCGGCCGAGTTGGCCTTTCTGGCACGGTTTGACGCCCTGTTCACCCCGGAGTTGGCCCGCTGATGGCCGGGGCGACCACACCGGCCCTCTATCCCCTGACCCCTGCCTGGCAGACGGCGGCCAAACGGGTGTATGACGCGGCCTTTGCCGGGGCTGCTCTGCCCTATGGCAGCCGCCTGCCCGACCATTTTTTGGCCAATCGGCTGTTTGACTCCTGCCTGTGGTCCACCGATTGTTCCCGAATCCTGGTCACCCCGGAGTGGAAGGGGGTGGGGCTGGTCATCGCCAACCGGCGGGCCAATCCGGCGTCTGTGGCCTCCGATTGGCTCTGTTTGCAGCTTTTGTGTGTCGCGCCAGACTGGCAGCGGCAGGGTTGGGGGCGGATGCTGCTGAACGGCCTGTTGGCAACGGCGGCCAGCGAGGGTAAACAGGGGGTGATCACCTCGTTGCAATGGGCCGGCATCTGGCCGGGGATCCCGACCAGCCTGACGGCCATGCGCGCCTTTGGTGATCAGACGGGGGCGGATTGGCGTCCGGGCGAGATCTATCTGGAAAAAAATTTGCTGGAACCCTGGCCGGTGGCCTGCCCTGGGCGGTTGGCTCCTCCCGATGATGGCATCACCCCGGTTGCTTATGTGAATCGGCATTATGCCGGATTGCGGAGTTTGCTGTGGGACCATTTCAGCATTGGCTGGCAGTGTGAAACCTTGAGTCGGCTTGATTCGATCTATGAACCGTTCAATGGGTACGGTTTGGCCACGACTTCCGAGTCAACTTATCCCGGACGGGGGATATGGATCCTGGAGCGTGAGGGGCAGGTGATCGGTTTTTGTGTCGTTCATGCGGGACCGGACAGCCCAACGGCCTTTTTCGGCCCCATCGGTCTTTTGCCGGAGTGGCGTGGCCGGGGATTGGGTACCCGCCTGTTGTTGCTCGCGGCCACCCAGGCCCAGGATTGGGGTCGGCACAGCCTGGGATTATGGACCAGTGCGCCATTGGCGGAGGGCTTTTATCGACCTTTGGGTTTTGTGCCTGTGGCGCAGACCCGGCACGCGGCCTGGCGGGTGGGGTGAGGTTGGCCAGGCATCTTTTTTCTACAGTCTTTGTAAAGGGCATGTTATCCTTCGCCGGGTGTGGGGGAGGAACGTTTTTTTCGATGGATGTCGGGCGGCAAAGCCGCCCGAACGAACAGAACCAAGAGGCATCGTGATGAAGGCAACGGCCATATGGATGGTCTTGTGGGTAGGGCTGCTGCTGAGTGGATCGGTCCTGGCGGAAGAGGCGGTGCCAGCGGTGGGGGCCTCGGTGGAGGAGTTGCTGGTCTTGGCGCGCCGCCTGAACCCGGAGCTGGCGGCGGCCGCCCTGGATGCCGATGCGGCCCAGGCACGGGTGCAGGAGGCGGATGCATTGCCCGATCCCAAATTGCTGTTTATCCTCGATGATATTGATAAAAACGCCGCCGGTTGGCCCGGTCGGGTGGCCACCCGCAAGTATACCCTGCAACAGGAAATTCCTGGTTGGGGCAAACGGGATCTGAAACGGGAGATTGCCGAGGCGGAAAGCCGGGAGATGACGGGCCAACAGGACGATCGGATCGCCGAGGTGGCCATGAAGGTCAAAGTGGCGTATGCCGATTATCATCGGGTCCATCTCTCCATGGACCTGACCGATGAGTTGATCCAGGTGATGCTGGTTTTGGTGGAGTTTGCCCGGTTTCGCTATGGCCAGGGGTTGGGGTCGCAGCAGGAGGCCACCACGGCCGAGGCGGAACGGGGCGGTCTGGCGGTGGAGCGGGTGCGCCTGGAAAAGGAACGCCATCGCATTCGGTCACGCTTGAATGCCCTGGTCAACCGTTCGCCCAACGCGCCGTTGGTGGAGCATCCCCATTTGCGTCCCCTGCCATCGGAGGCTGTGCTGGCGTATGACGCCCTGTTGGAACGGGTTCTGGCGGCCAATCCCGGTTTGCGGATGGGGCAGGCACGGGTGGATGCGGCAGACGGAAGCAGTCGGTTGGTCGCCAAAAATGGGTTGCCTGACCTGGAGGTGGGGTTTGGGCTGGTGGATCGGCAGATGGAGGGGGCACAGAGTGGCTTCGAGGCGATGGTGCGGGTCAATCTGCCCGTGCAATGGGGGTGGCGGCGCGCTCAGGAACGGGAGGAAGCGGCCAAAAAAGGGGCGGCCGTGGAACGACTCTCTGCGCAACGCCTGCAGGTGGAGTCTGCCCTCCGGGAGGCGGTGTTGAGCCTGGAGGAGGCCAGACAGGTGGAAAAGGTGACCCAGGACAGCCTGTTGCCCCAGACTCGCATTGCCCTGCAATCGGCGATCAAGGGGTACGAAACCGGCTCGACGGATGCCGTGACGGTCCTGGATGCGGTGCAGCGGCTGAAAAAATTTCAGATTGAACGGATCCGGGCACTGTTTGAACAGCAGGTGCGTCTGGCCGAGATTGAACGACTGGTCGGGAGTGAGCTATGATCGGGCACAGGGGATGGAACAAGGCGGTTTGGCTGGCTCTTCTGATCGGGATCGGTGTGGCAGCACCGGCCTGGACGGCCATGGGGGAGACAGAGGGCCAAAAGGGCCAGAGTGAGCTGCGCAAGATTCTCTATTATCGCAATCCCATGGGGTTGGCCGACACCTCGCCCACCCCCAAAAAGGATTCCATGGGGATGGACTATATACCGGTCTATGCCGATGAGATGACCCCTTCCGGCTCAAATGCCGTGCGGATTGACCTGGACAAGGTGCAAAAATTGGGGGTCAAGACCGAGGCGGTGGTGTTGCGTCCCCTCACCCGTTCCATTCGTGCCGTGGGCACCGTGCAGGTGGACGAGCGCAAACTGTATATTATTTCCCAAAAATATGAAGGTTGGATCGAAAAACTGCACGCCGATACCACTGGTCAGGCGGTGCGGCGTGGCGAACCGCTGATGGCGGTCTATTCGCCGCTCCTGGTGGTGGCGCAGCAGGAGTATCTGGCGGCGATGCGGGCGGAAAACACCTTGAAGGAGGCCGATCCGGAGGCCCGGCGCACCGCAGACGATCTGGCGGAGAGTGCCTTGACCCGGTTGCGCAACTGGGACATACCCGAAAGCCAGATCAAACGGTTGCGTACCGAGGGCGTCGCCCGCAAATCCCTGACGGTGGAATCCCCGGTCTCTGGTGTGATTTTGGAAAAGGCCGCCATTCAGGGGATGCGGTTCATGCCGGGCGAAATGCTCTATCGGATCGCCGATTTGTCCACCGTCTGGGTGTTGGCGGAGGTGTTTGAACAGGATGTGGGGATGGTGCATGAAGGTCAGTCTGCCGAAGTGACCTTGAGTGCCATGCCGGGCAAGGTCTTTACGGGCAAGGTTGCCTTTATCTATCCCACGCTGGCGGCCGAGACCCGGACGGTCAAGGTGCGGATTGAAATGGCCAATCCCACAGGTGCCTTGCGTCCTGCCCTCTATGCCACGGTGCAATTGGCGGCCCCGACGACCATCGGCATGGTGATGGCAGTACCCGAATCCGCCGTGTTGGACAGCGGTTCCCGGCAGGTGGTGCTGGTGGAGCGGGGGGAAGGGTTATATGAACCCCGTCCCGTGCGCACGGGTGGCAAAGGGGGCGGCTATGCGGAGGTGCTCGAAGGGTTGAAGGAGGGCGAAAGGGTGGTGGTGCGGGCCAATTTTCTCATCGACGCCTAGGCCAATCTCAAGGCGGCTTTGGGCCATTTTTCCCATTAGGGCTTGAAGGACACAACCCCATGATTGCCGCCCTGATCCGCTGGTCCTGCCGTAATGTGCTTCTGGTCATTCTTGGCACCCTGTTTGTTGTCGGTAGCGGTGTCTATGCCGTCTCCCGCATTCCGTTGGATGCCATTCCCGATCTGTCAGATGTCCAGGTCATCCTGTACACCGAATTTCCCGGTCAGGCCCCCCAGGTGGTGGAGGATCAGGTGACCTATCCCCTGACCACCGCCATGCTCTCCGTCCCCCGTTCCAAGCTGGTGCGGGGGTTTTCCTTTTTTGGGACTTCGTTTGTCTATATCATCTTCGAGGATGGCACCGACATTTACTGGGCGCGGAGCCGGGTGTTGGAATATCTCAATTTTGCCGCCAAACGGTTGCCGTCCGGGGTGACGCCCACCCTGGGGCCGGATGCCACCGGCGTGGGATGGGTCTTTCAGTATGTGGTCCTGGCCAAGGAAAAGAGCCTGGCGGAGTTGCGCACGATCCAGGATTGGTATCTGCGCTACCATCTGGCCAAGGCCGAGGGGGTGGCAGAGGTGGCCAGTGTGGGCGGTTATGTCAAGCAATATCAAGTGGTCGTCGATCCGCAAAAACTCCAGGCGTACAATATTCCCCTCTCCCGTGTCTCCCAGTCCATTGCCGCAAGCAATCGGGACGTGGGGGGACGGGTGGTGGAGATGGCCGAGACCGAATACATGGTTCGGGGGCGCGGTTATCTGCGCGGGGTGGAGGATATCGAGAAAATTGTCCTCAAAGAGGAAAAGGGGATTCCCATCCGCCTGCGGGATGTGGCACGGGTGGAATTGGGACCGGACGAACGGCGCGGCATGACAGAGTTGAACGGGGAAGGGGAGGTGGTGAGCGGCATTGTGGTGCAACGCTTCGGGCAGAACGCCCTGGCGGTGATCCAGAGTGCCAAGGAGAAGCTGGCCGAGATAGCGGGCAGCCTCGGCGAAGGGGTGCGGATCGAGGCCGTCTACGACCGTTCCGAGTTGATCCTGCGGGCGGTGGAAACCCTGAAACATACCTTGCTGGAGGAGAGTCTGATCGTGGCGGCGGTCTGTTTTCTCTTTTTGCTGCACGTGCGCAGTGCCCTGGTGGCGATCATCATGCTGCCGGTGGGGGTGTTGATCGCCATCATCCTGATGCAATGGTTGGGGATGACCTCCAACATTATGAGCCTGGGGGGAATCGCCATCGCGGTGGGTGCCATGGTGGATGCCGCCATTGTCATGATTGAAAACGCCCACAAACATCTGGAGCGGGCGGCCCCCGGTGTTCCGCGCCATCGGGTGCTCATGGAGGCGGCCTGCGAGGTGGGACCGGCCCTCTTTTTCAGTCTGCTGGTCATCACCGTCGCCTTTTTGCCGGTTTTTACCCTGGAGGCCCAGGAGGGGCGGCTGTTCAAGCCGTTGGCCTTCACCAAAACCTTCGCCATGGGTGGAGCGGCCCTGCTCTCCATCACCCTGGTGCCGGTGTTGATGCGGCTGTTTGTCCGTGGAAAGATCCTGCCGGAACATAAAAACCCGATCAATCGGTTTTTGATCTGGATCTATCGGCCTGTGATCCGATTGGTGTTGCGGTTCAAAAAGGGCTGCATTTTGCTGGCCGTGTTGGTGTTGGCGGTCAGTATCTATCCGGCCTTGCGGTTGGGCAGCGAATTCATGCCCTCCCTGAACGAGGGCACCCTGCTCTACATGCCCACCACCCTGCCCGGCCTCTCCATCACCAAGGCGGAAGAGTTGTTGCAGACCCAGGACAAAATTATCAAAAGTTTCCCGGAGGTGGCTTCGGTCTGTGGCAAGGCGGGGCGCGCCCTCACTGCCACCGATCCGGCTCCCACCGAAATGTTTGAAACCGTGATCAATCTCAAGCCGGAGAGCGAATGGCGACCCGGCTTGACCCTGGATCAACTGGTGGCCGAGATGGATGCCGCCTTGCAGATGCCGGGGGTCAGCAATGCCTGGACCATGCCCCTCAAGGCGCGGATTGACATGCTCTCCACCGGTATTCGCACCCCCATTGGGATCAAGGTGTTTGGCAAAAATTTGGGCGAGTTGGAGTCGGTGGCCCACCAGATCGAGGCGGCGGTCAAAGAGGTGCCGGGGACCACCAGTGCCTATGCCGAGCGGGTGGGAGGGGGCTACTATCTGACCATCGACCCGGACCGGGATGCCATTGCCCGGTACGGGTTGACCATTGGTGATTTGCAGGAGGTGATTCTCACCGCTTTGGGGGGGGAGACGGTCACCACCACGGTGGAGGGGCGGGAGCGGTTTTCGGTCAATGTGCGGTATCCGAGGGATTTTCGTTCCGATCCTGACGCCATTGCCCAGCGGGTTCTGGTGCGGGCGGAGAATGGGGTGCAGATTCCCCTGGGCCAGTTGGCCACCATTCGTCTGGAGCAGGGACCGGCCACCATTCGCACGGAGAATGCCTTGCTGTCGGTGTAGATTTATGTGGATATTCGCGATCGGGACGTTGGCAGCTATGTGGCGGATGCCAAACGGGCGGTGCAGGCGCAGGTCCAACTGCCCCCCGGCACCTCCCTGCAATGGAGCGGGCAATTTGAATACATGGAACGGGCCAAAGAGCGGTTGAAACTGGTGATTCCGCTCACCTTGTTCATCATCTTTTTGCTGTTGTACCTGAATTTTGGTCGTTTGACCGAGACGTTGATCGTCATGCTCTCCCTGCCGTTTGCACTGGTGGGGGGTATCTGGTTGATGGACATGCTCCATTTCAATCTCAGTGTGGCGGTGGCGGTGGGATTTATTGCCCTGGCGGGGGTGGCGGCGGAGACCGGGGTGGTGATGTTGATCTATCTCGATCATGCCCTGCAGGCGGTGGAAAGGCAGCGATTGGCGGCGGGTGAAGAGATGACGCAGGCCGATCTCTATGCGGCGGTGATGGAGGGGGCGGTGGAGCGGGTTCGACCCAAGATGATGACCGTGGTGGCCATCATGGCGGGATTGTTGCCGATCATGTGGAGCACGGGCACGGGTTCCGAGGTGATGCGCCGCATCGCCGCACCCATGGTGGGGGGGATGGTGTCGTCCACCTTGTTGACCTTGATTGTCATTCCGGCGGTCTACATGCAGATCAAGGAGTGGTCGATTCGGCCTGGGAAAAAAACTAGCCAAACCGCCATTTCATGATCAACAGGCCAATCAGCAGAAGGGAACCCACCAGATTGGACCATATGACTGCTGTGGCGGGCAGGAGGAGGCCGTAGGCCGTCCAGAAGAGGGTGCCCAGCAGGGCCATGGACAGCCAGAGAAGGGAGAGATCCCGCGCGGAACGGGTGCGCCAGGTTTTCCATATTTGCGGCAGCAGGGCAGACACGGAGGTCAGGGTGGCCAGCCAACCAAAGAGTTCTGTCGCTGAAAAGGCGTCCGGCATGGGGTGGATTTCCTCTGGCCAATGGGTGAAGGTCTGACGGTTGTGGAACGGCCCTCTATGCGGAACCCACCCATTGACGCACCCGATCGGCAATCCCCTCGGCGTCCAGCAACAGCTCGGCCCGCAGGCCATTTTGACTGCCCTGTGGGATGAAACGGTCCGGCAACCCCCAGATGCGCACCTTTTTGCCGTTGTCCAACAGACCATCCCGTGCCAAAAATTCCAGGACCGCTGATCCGAATCCGCCGCACAGGGTGTTTTCCTCCAGGGTGGCCAGGAAGGGCAATTGGGCCGCCTGGCGCAACAGTTGTTCATCCAACGGCTTGACAAAACGAAAATCACATACCTTGACGGATATCCCCTCCTTGTCCAGGATTTCCGCTGCCTGCAACGCCGGATGCACCAGGGAACCGACCGCTGCCAAGGCCACCTGATTCCCCTCCCGCAGACAACGACCCACCCCCACCGGCAGCAGATCGGCCGGACGCGGTTCCAGCCCCATGGCCACCCCCTTGGGGTAGCGGATGGCCACCGGCCTGCCCAGGGCCACCGCCGTGGTCAGCATGGAACGCAACTCGTTTTCATCCGCCGGTGCCATCAACACCAGATCGGGAATGGCCCGCAGGAATGACAGGTCAAACGTCCCCGCATGGGTGGGGCCATCGGCACCCACCAGACCCGCCCGGTCCAGGACAAAAACCACCGGCAACTGCTGCAAGACCACATCATGGATGATTTGATCATAACCGCGTTGCAAAAAGGTGGCATAAATGGCGACCACCGGGATATATCCTTCACAGGCCAGACCGGCCGCGAAGGTGACCGCATGTTGTTCCGCAATGCCCACATCAAAAAAACGGTCCGGGAAACATTCCTGGAACTCCAACAGTCCGGTCCCCTCCGTCATGGCGGCGGTAATGGCCATAATGTTTGGATTTTTTCGTGCCAGATCAACCAGAGTCCTGGAAAAGATGGCGGTATAGGTCGGCAACCCCTCTTCTTTGGGAATCGCCCCCGTTTGACGATCGAAAGGGGGTACGCCGTGATAGGTGCAGGGGTTGGCCTCGGCGGGCGCGAATCCCTTTCCCTTCTGGGTGACAACGTGCAGGAGAACAGGCCCTTCCAGTGCCCTCAGGTTGCGCAAGGTGGGCAACAGTTGGCCAAAATCGTGGCCGTTGATCGGGCCAAAATAGTTCAATCCCAACTCTTCGAACAGGGTGCCTGGGGTCAACATGCCCTTGACATGTTCCTCGGCCCGTCGGGCAGCCCCCAGCAGGGGGGTGGAAATTTTGCCCAGCATCTTGCCCGTACCATCTCTTAAACGGGTGTAGACCCGTCCGCTGAGCATCCGGTTCAGATAGGCCGACAGGGCACCCACATTGGGAGAGATGGACATCTCGTTATCGTTGAGGATGACCAGCAGATTGATATCCTCTTTGTACCGTCCGGCATTGTTCAGGGCCTCAAAGGCCATGCCCGCCGACATGGCACCATCGCCAATGACGGCAATGGCCTTGCGCCGATTGCCGGATTGATGGTTGGCAATGGCCATCCCCAGAGCCGCCGAAATGGAGGTGGAGGAGTGCCCTGCGCCGAAGGGGTCATAGATGCTTTCCGCCCGTCGGGTAAATCCGGACAACCCATGCCGCTGCCGCAGCGTATACATCCGGTCCTGGCGTCCGGTCAAAATTTTGTGTGGATAGGATTGATGTCCCACATCCCAGATCAACCGGTCCTCCGGGGTGTTGAAGACATAATGGAGGGCGATGGCCAACTCCACCACGCCCAGACTGGCTCCCAGATGGCCGCCGGTTTTGGATACCGTGTCGATGGTCAATTCCCGCACCCACTCGGCCAGTTGGGGCAACTCCTCTTCCGCCAGCCGGCGCAGTGCGTATGGATCGTTGATTTGTTTCAAGTTGGCGGCCATTTTATGGGGATCAGTGGGTTCTGGTCAAAACAAACCGGGCCAAATGACGCAGGGGATCGGCCTGGCTGGTAAACGGCTCAAGAGAGGAGATGGCCTGGGCGACCTGATGTTCCGCCTCTTGTCGGGCATTGTGCAAGCCCAGGAGGCGGGGATAGGTGGCCTTGGCACTTTGTTGATCCTGTCCTGTCGCTTTCCCCAATAGCCGACTATCTCCTGTTTCGTCCAAAATGTCATCGGTAATTTGAAAGGCCAGACCGATGGCGGCACCATAATTGGCCAAACGTTCCCTTTGTTCGGGGGTTCCCCCCCCCAGGCGGGCACCCGCGACACAGGCCACGCGGATCAGTGCCCCTGTTTTACAGGCATGAACCGTTTTCAGTTCCTCCAGGGAAAGCTGTTTTTTTTCGGATAACATATCCAACATTTGTCCCCCCACCATTCCCCCCATGCCCGCCCCCTGGGCCAGGAGTTGGATCAAACCCAATGATTCCAGTGGATCAACCCCTGCAATGGGTTGGGCCGCCAATTCAAAGGCCAAGGTCAACAGGGCATCACCCGCCAGGATGGCGGTGGCCTCATCGAATTGTTTATGACAGGTGGGTCGTCCACGCCGCAGTGCATCATCATCCATGGCGGGCAGATCGTCATGGATCAGGGAGTAGGTGTGGATGCACTCCATGGCACAGGCAAAGGGCAAAAATCGTTCCGGTCGGTGGCCCAACGCCTCCGTACAAGCCAGGACGAGAATCGGTCTCAAACGCTTGCCGCCGCCCAACAGGCTGTAGCGCATGGCCGCATTGAGTCGTTCGGACGGGGCGGCCTGCCAGGGCAACCGTTGCGCCAACGCCTCCTCCACCAATGCCCGATGGTGGGATAGATACTGTTCAAGATCCAGGGGTTCCATGGCAGGCGTGGCGGACGGTCGCATCAGTCGTCACCGCTGGTGGGCAGTGTGGTCGCGGAACCATCCACGGCAGAGAGGCTGGTGATCCGCTTTTCTGCTGCATCCAGTCGATCCTGGCAGTGCCGGGAGAGCGTCACCCCCTCTTCAAAGAGGGCCAACCCCTCCTCCAGGGGCAAATCCCCCCGCTCAAGGAGCTGTGCCACCTCTTCCAGGCGAGCCAACGATTGTTCAAAATGGCCGGGTTTCATCGGATTCGGTCCCAATAAACAAAGCAAGAAGCCCTGCACGGCTTTCCCCTTCGCTGCTTCCGGGAATGGAAAAACCGTACCGCAAGGGGTAAAAATAACAGATTCTGACCCGACAGGCAACGTCTGACTCACCACCAGAATTCACCACCTGATTTTTGGGCAAGGAGGTGATGCGCGAAAATCCGCCGTTTTTTCAAAAAAGAGACCGGATAAACCGACTTTTTTGCCGATTCCAACCGCCAATGGCATGCAGACTGATTGGCCCATCTTCGCAGGTTTTTGCCACAAAAAGCCGCTAAAATGGCTATAAACACCATGCCAATTGTGGTAAATGTGCAAGTTATAGTGCCATAAGCGATCCAATGTGCCATCTATTTGATTGATAGATAACAGATTTTGCACTACAATCTGCGAAGATGGGTTGGGTTATGACGGGGAGAAAACACCGCTTGCAAAAATTTTCTTGATTCTTGCGAGAAAGGTGATATACGTGGGATGAGAGGCTCATTGGAGGCAATCAGCGTGATGTTTCATGTGAGAGGCTGTGAAAAAATGCCATCATGCCTCCCAAACGGAGCTGTTTTCCTGTAGAATGGGCAACTATTCACCACCCTCCTGCCTCTGTCTGGAACATGGCCAGAAACGAGGAACCGCACAAGTCCCAGTTCCATGAGGACTTGCCGGCTGCAGCAACACTGGAGGTTACTGTAAAAACAAACGAAACTGTCTCCCATCCTGACGGGGGATGGGGCAATGCGGGGACGCAACCTGAGCACCGATCAGGGGCCGAAGCAGGGACTGGACAGCCAGAGGTTGCCCTGTCCTGTTCTTCCCTCCTGCTTTGGCCAGGAAAGCGGAAAATCCCAGTCCGAAGGACGCAACAATTTAGAGAGAATCTCAATGAAACAGACAGTCCAAATCTTATTGGATGAGG
>CAIWLA010000593.1 GCA_903913345.1 uncultured Magnetococcales bacterium
CTGCGTCTGATCACCCGCCGTTATGAAATGCTGGATGGACAAACGGAACAGATTCAATATACGAGCAATCCCGAAGAGGCCATGGGCTTTATGGGCGCGCCGCGTTATGTCCTGCTCGGTACCCTGGTAGACAAGGATGAGTATCTCTCCGCCGATCGCACCTATCGGTTGAACGTGGATTTGACCCTGGAGCATGAGGATCTTTCCCAATTGGTGCACCTGCTGGATCAGTTGTTTCGCTTTGGCCAATCCGGTCTGTTCCGTTTTCAAGTCACTTACACACCATGAAAACCCCCTTCCCGATCATTGAAGGCCTGGATCCTGCCCCTGTTGTTTGCCGTGGTGGTGATCACGGTGCTGACCGGACAAGGGTTGCGGGGCATGGCGACCATGGAAAGTGGCAAGTATGGCCTCTTTTTTCTGGTCCTGCTCTATGTCAACCTGTTTCTGGTATTGGCCCTGGGTGCCCTGGTGGTACGCAATCTGCACCGCCTGTGGTTGGACCGCCGCCAGAGACGGACCGGCTCCCGACT
This sequence comes from uncultured Magnetococcales bacterium, assembly GCA_903913345.1. Classification (GTDB taxonomy): domain Bacteria; phylum Pseudomonadota; class Magnetococcia; order Magnetococcales; family Magnetaquicoccaceae; genus Magnetaquicoccus. The sequence continues at coordinate 534 of CAIWLA010000593.1, forward strand.
GCGTACCCGCATGGCACTCATGTTTGTGGCACTCTCTCTGGTCCCCACCTCGATTGTCGCCATTCTGTCGGTCAATTTTCTCAACCGTGGGGTCGATACGTGGTTTTCCGATCAAATTTCCCAGGCCCTGGAAAATTCCCTGGAGGTCTCCCGCGCCTATTATCGTGAAAATCAGCGGGTGGTGCGCCATGATGCCGAGGGGATCATCCGCAACCGGGCCATCACCACCGCCCTGGTCCTTCAGGATGATGAAGCGGCTTCGAAGGTGTTGGAAGTGGAGCGCGACGCCCGCAGTCTGGACGAAATCACCATCCTCCGGGCCGATGGCACCCGTATCGCCAGTGCGGGTCATCTGCCTCTGGATCCCTTGCCGGATTTCGGTCCCCTGATGGATGGCTCTTCCCGCTCCCTGTTGACCACCAATGACAGCGGCGACCGGGTACGCGCCTTCGTCCGCCTGGGCGACGATCTGTACCTCTCGGCAGGCCATTGGATCGACCGGCAAATTCTGGGTCAGATGGATGTGGTGGAATCGGTCTATGTCCATTATCACCGTCTGCGGGCCTCCCACGAGTTGCTGAAGGCCAATCATACCGTCACCCTGGCCTTGATCTCCCTCCTGTTGCTGCTGGCCGCCATCTGGTCCGGTCTGCATATTGCCGATGAACTGACCGATCCGATCACCGAACTGGTGGTGGGAACCCGCAAAGTGGCCATTGGCGATCTTTCCGTCACCCTGTCGGTGACCGGAGACGATGAATTGGCCACCCTGATGGCCTCGTTCAACGCCATGACGCAAAAGCTGATGGAAAACCGGCAGGAGTTGCAGAGCACCAATGCCCTGTTGGAAGAACGGCGCAGTTTTATGGCGGCCATTGTGGGTAATATTTCGGCGGGAGTGGTCAGCGTCAACCGTTTCGACGACATCACCTTGATGAATCCGGCGGCGGGCATCCTCCTGAATCGATCCCCGGAACAGGCCATGGGTCAACCCTTTACGCAGATCATTCCGGCGGAGGTGTTGCAGGCATTGCTGCCCCTGTTGCAACAGGGCAAATCCCGTCCAGCCCTGTTTTCCCGTGGGACATCGGGAACACATCCCCACCGGACCGGAGAACCGGAAGAGGTTCCGCCCCCGGTCAATAAAAATGTGTCGGTGCAAATCCAGATACAGGGTCCGGAAAAGCCCAAAACCCTCCTGGCGCGCCTGACGTTACTGGAAGACAGTGAGGGAACCCGTCTCGGATTCATCCTCACCTTTGACGATCTGACCGATGTCCTGATCGCCCAGCGGACCCACGCCTGGAGCGAGGTAGCCCGGCGCATTGCCCACGAGATCAAAAATCCCCTGACCCCCATTCAACTCTGGGCGCAACGGATGCGGCGACGTTATCTCCAACCCCCGGCCAACGAACGGCGCGACTGGCATATTCTGGATGAAGGAACGGAGACCATCATCAACCAGGTGGAAGAGTTGCGCATCCTGGTCAACGAGTTTTCCACCTTTTCCCGGCTGCCCC
>CAIWLA010000594.1 GCA_903913345.1 uncultured Magnetococcales bacterium
AACATACAACGGAATGACATTGAGTCGATAGAATAAATCTTCCCGAAAACGGCCCTCGGAAATGGCGGCGGGCAAATTTTGATGGGTGGCTGCCACGATGCGCACATCGGCCCGCAACGTCTCCGTCCCGCCCCCCCGGGTGAAGGCCCCCCCCTGCAAGACCCGCAACAGGCGGGTTTGGGCCTGCAAGGGCATGTCGCCAATCTCGTCCAGAAACAGGGTGCCCCCTTTGGCCCGTTCAAAATGGCCATGGTGACGGGCCACCGCCCCGGTAAAGGCCCCCTTTTCGTGGCCAAACAGTTCGCTCTCGATCAGATTGCCCGGTATGGCCGCCATGTTGATCGCGGTAAAGGGGCCTTGCCGCCTGGGCGAATGGTCATGAACCGCACGGGCCACCAACTCCTTGCCCGTGCCCGACTCCCCATGAATCAGCACGGTCATCTCGGAGTTGGCCAGACGGCCGATGGTCCGAAACAGCGCCTGCATCGCCTGAGAGACCCCCACGAATCCGCCAAACCGGCTGAATTCGGTCGCCGGAGGCCGGGAACGAACCGACCGCGTTCGTTCCAGGGCCTGGGCCACCAGATCAATCAAATGGCGAATATCAAACGGTTTGGCCACATATTCAAAGGCTCCCCGTTCAAAGGCCTGCACCGCATGACTCAGGGTGCTCTGGGCGGTCATGACAATCACCGGCAGGTCGGGATGGCGGGTATGGAGGGTCTGGAGCAGGTCCAACCCCGACCCGGACGGCATGACAATATCGGTGATCACCAGATCGACCGCGCCCTCCCCGGTCCAATCCAGCAACGCCTTGCCGCTGGCAAAACTGTGGACGCGATAACCAACCCGACCCAGGGCCTGTTCCAGCACATACCGCATGGCATGGTCATCATCGGCCACCAGAATGGTCCGTTCCGAGGGGGGTCGTGGCATCGTCATGGGAGATTCACCGGCAACAAAACCCGGAAAATGGTCTGATTGGTCTGTTCCACCACCTCTACCAACCCCCCATGATCATAGACAATCTTTTGCACGATGGCCAGTCCCAACCCGCTGCCTGCTCCCCTGGATTTGCTGGTCACAAAGGGCAAAAAGAGTCGTTGCCGCACCGAATCCGCAATGCCCGGACCATTGTCGCGCACCTCCACGACAATATGGCGGTGCCGCCGCCCCTGTTCCAGGCGCACCTGGGCCGAAATGCGGGTATGGAGGCAGATGGTCCCCTGCTCCCCCGCCGCATCCTGGGCATTGCGCACCAGGTTCAGGAAAAGCTGGATCAACTGGTCCCGATCACCGCGTATGGTGGGCAGAGAGGGGTCATAATCCTTCTGCATGTGGATCTGACCGGGTGGGCACAAGAGGAGGACATGATCGAGAATTTCATGAATATTGACCGCCTCTTCCGGGGTCGAGTGGCGGTCGGCCAATCCCAGCAGGGCATCCAGCAGGCGGCTGATCCGATCCACCTCGGTGCAGATCAGGGCCGTACCCGTCGCCACCGACTCTCCCCCCCCTTCCATCTCCAGCAACTGGGCCACGCCGCGAATGCCCGCCAGGGGATTTTTGACCTCATGGGCCACGGTCAGGGCCAGGGTTTCCAGGGAATCCAGGGTCTCATGTCGCCGTTGTCCCGCCTCGATCCGCTCCAGGGTGCCCATCTCTTCCAACTGCAACAGCACCCCCACCCCCTGACCCTCGGCATCCTCCAGGGGGACCGCCGTCAAGGAGACCGCGAGCAGCACCCCTGGAAAGGGGCTGAGTTGGGCCGTGCGCACCCGGCAGGGCATGGAAAGGTGGCGTGCCCGATGGATCAGGTCCAAAGCCACCGGGTGGCCGGGCAGCAGGTTTTCCAACGGCACCCCCAGCAGGTGACGCCGCGCCCGCCCCAGCAACCGCTCCGCCGCGCTGTTGACCGTCTGCACCACACCGGCATTGTCCACCGCAATCACGCCGGTGGTCAACTGATCCCATAATACGTCTGGCGTGAAATGGACCATGATGGCTCCTGGCACAATGGAAAATCCCCTGGGGCAGGGCGGAGAACCGCTCCACCCCAGGCCACCCCCCTTTTTTCAATTTTCAATTGTTTATGATAGACCCTAAAAAGGTGCGCAACAACTGCCCAGTGGAATCCGCATCGGGAGAATGGTTCAGGCTCTCGCGAAACCGCCCGCCCCCTGCCATGCCACGGGTATGCCACGCCAACTGTTTGCGGGCCAGTCGATTGCCGATCTCCGGGCCGTGAAAGGCGATGATATGGTCAAAATGGTCGATGATCACCCGGACCCGCTCCGCCGGTTCCGGGCCGGGCAGCGATTCCCCGGTGCGCAAATAATGGGCCACCTCCCGAAACAGCCAGGGCCGACCCAAGGCCCCCCGCCCGATCATGATGCCATCCACGCCCGCCACCAACAACAACTGCCGGGCCTCTTCCGGGGTGGTGACATCTCCGTTTCCGATCACCGGAATGGCCACCCCCGCCTTGATCGCGCCGATCGCCCGCCAGTCGGCCTGTCCGGTATACATTTGCGCACGGGTGCGACCGTGTACCGTCACCGCCCGGACGCCGGAGGCCTCGGCAATGCGGGCCAGGGCCAGACCGTTGCGCTGCCCCTCATCCCAGCCCAGCCGCATCTTGACCGTCACCGGCACCGGCACGGCCGCCACCACCGCCGCCATGATCCGACCCGCCAACCGCTCATCCCGCATCAAGGCCGCCCCCGCATGGCTCTTGGCCATCTTTTTGACCGGACAGCCCATGTTGATGTCAATCATCGTGGCCCCCCGATCGACATTCATCCGCGCCGCCTCCGCCATGATGGCCGGATCGGCACCGGCAATCTGAACCGCCATCACAGCCGGTGACTCTGAACCGTTCCAGGGACCGGACGAGGCGATTTTAAAACTCTTGGGGGCGTGCCGGATCATGGCCTGGGAGGCCACCATCTCCGAGACCGTCATATCCGCCCCGTAGGTCAGGGCCAAGGCGCGAAACGGCCAATCGGTTACCCCCGCCATGGGGGCCAGAAGCAACGGAACAGTGGCCCGACCGGGGGCAAACAGGAGGGCAAGGGGATCGAGATCGGGCATGAAAGATGACCTGTGCCTCATTCGGCGGTGGCGAGACAGGGGAAAAACGGTCAGGCGATCAGTTGTAATGCTCGCGGATTTCCGTTTCAAAACAGGGCAGTTGATCCTTCAATCCAAAGGCCTGTTCCACATCCATCACCCAGAGCATTCCCGTGCCGGGGCTGTCCAGTTCGCCATCGGCATGAATGGCTTTGGTGACGGCCAACACCAGATTTTCTTCCAGCAAAAACAGCAGAAGATCCCGCTGACTGTCCAGAGAGAGTCCGAGAAAGGAACGGGATTCAGAGAGACCGGTTCCCCTGGCGGGCACAATGGTGGCACCGGTGGCTCCGGCCCGCTTGGCAGAGAGCAGCACCCGTTCGGTCAGGTGGGTGCGCAAAACCACGACA
>CAIWLA010000595.1 GCA_903913345.1 uncultured Magnetococcales bacterium
ATACCCCTTACCGCCATACCGTCAACCGACTCACCCACCTGTTGACATCCATTTCGTGGCTGACGCCAACGATCAACCCCCGAAAAGTGCCTCCATATCCACCATCCTGCACCTCCACCAACTGCCCAGGCGTCAAACCCGGACGGAACCAGATGGTCAGATCCACCGTTTGACCGATCGACCCCCGGTCCAGTTCCGCCCTGGCCCGGCAGGAGAGGAGATTGGCATGGGATAACAGGGGGGCCACCACCTCCCGCACGGGATGAATCGCCTCTCCCCGTTGCATGAGGGGGATCTCCAACACCCCAACCCCCAGCGATTGACCCACCGCCGTCACCAGAACGGGAGAGGGATCCTGCCCGGCCAACGGTTGCGGAATCGGCACGGTATATTCCATCGCCACCACCTCATAGGTGATCCGCGCCACCGCCGTGCCCACCACCGGGACCACCAGCGTGATACCATCCCCCTGCACCACCGGATCACCCAACCCGTTGCCCAACCACAGGAACGAGACAATGCCCGCTGTGGGTATGGTCAACTGGGCCTGATTGCTGGCCCTGAAGGCGACATCCTCCGTCTGTTGCCAGACAGTCGGACAACCTGGCAACCGCTCTCCGGTTGAAGCCGTCACCGCCATCCCGGCGGCGGCGGATCCCGGTGTCAAGACCACATGCGCCGTTTCTCCTGGAAAAAAACGGGTCCGTCCCTGGTTTGGCCCGTCCAGTCGCCGATCCGGGCGAATGGAGATCTGATCCCAGTCCCCATCCGTCTGCCCAGCCACCGGTCCGTTGCGCACGATCACCTGATCCACCCAATCCTTGACCTGCGGCTGCTCGTCGATGGCCAGAATATCCTCCACATCGGTCCAGAGATGGTCCGGCACGGCGGTGGGCCAATCGGGCACGGAGAGGGGGAAACGGGGCCGGACCACCCATTGACCCGCCGGTGTGGTCTCGGCCACCCCACCCGCCGCCTCGGCAATCTGTTGCACAATGACAATGGGCGGGCGATTGCGTACCACCAGGCGACCCGCCGGGATGGACCAATCCGGCAACCGCCACACCACCGATTCACCCAGCAACTCTTCCACCACCGACCGGGCCGATTGATCGGCCGTCCAGGTGCGGCTGATCAACCCGGCACGGGGCAAGTCGGACCGGGCCGTCGGGCTGACGCCATACAGAATGCACGCCACCGAACCATCCCCCGTCCGCTGCAACCGTTTGCCATTCACCAACAGCGCGAACGACTCCCCACCCACCTGCAAAACAAAGGGTTCGTCCACCCCCATGGCCACCCAATCGATCTCCCGTGCGAGGTGCAGTTCGGCAGACCAGTACCATTGGTCCGGCGCGTGGCGGATGACGGCAGAGCGCGCAGAGAGGGGCCTGGCGTTCTCATGACCGGGGCTGGCCAGGGTCAACAACGGCGGTTGCGGGATGATCGGGTACCGCTGCGTGGCCAGATTCCAATAAGCGGTCAACCGACGGCCCACCCCGTTTCGCTCCAACAGGCAAAACCGTTGTGGCCGACTGCCCGCCACCCACCCGGTGATCCCCATGGGCTGGCGGTGGCCAACCTCCACCCGCTCATGCACCGACCAGGGCCGTCTGCCCGATTGCTGAACCCGTTCCCAGAGCGGGTGCCGGAGTGCCCGACTCAGAGAATCCTCCCATGGGTGGCGATTGTCGGCCTCCAGCAGTCTGTTGAAGGGTTGCGGCCGCGCACCCTCCACCCAGAGGGAAAACCCGTGTGTCAACGCCCGAACCCGTGTGGTATCCACGATCTCCCACGAAAGGTTCCGGGCCACCTCCAACCACAGGGCATACGGGGTGCGGCAGGCCGCATCACCCCATTCGCCCACCCGATAGGGTTGACGACAGACCATCGCCAGGAGGAGGGCAAAGGGCTGGTTGCTGGCGGACGCGATCCAGACCGGGGGGGGCACAAAAAACTTTTCCACCCCACTGATCCAATCGGTCACATCCGTCCAGTGGGCGGTCTCTGTCCAGACCGAACCCTCATCGGAATGGTGCAGGGCAAAGGCTTTGGGCGCGGCCAGACCGGAACGGGGCAACAGGCGGATCTCTCCGACATCGACCGTCACCCCCGCACCAAAATCATATTGAATCCAACTCTCCACCCCAGGACCGCCATTGGTCCAATAACTGCTCGAGTTGTTGTCAAACAGCCGATAGGCGGTGGCCGTGTTGTGGGAGGCGGTCGCCGAACCGCCGTTGCACTGGTCTGGGCCACCGGGCGTGGCCCGCCACTCCACCTCATAGAGGGAAATGAGTTGATCGCCGCCAGAGGTGGACTCGGTG
>CAIWLA010000596.1 GCA_903913345.1 uncultured Magnetococcales bacterium
ACCCGGTCGAATCGCCAGGGCTGCCCCTGAAGACCCTCCGCCACCCACGGGGCACCTACAGCATGGCACAAGCCTTTCTTCCGTGCCAGTAGGAAACTAAAATCCGCACCGTTCTGGACGATATCGGGGCAAAAGGGCCATTTGATCTGGGACTGGCGTGACAACCCGCGCCTTTTCATCCATCAGATCCCTGCCCAAACAACCAGATGGTGGATTTTGGCCATTGACATCTCTGGCCAATTCGTGCACAGTGCACGGGGATTTACTGTCATTTTTGGGTCAAGATTACATCGGAAAAGGGGAAAAGAGGGTGGAGTTTCCAAAAGTTGGCCTCAGAAGAAAGTGGGCCGTCAAGGCCGCCCTGGATCGTCGCGATGACCGCCGCAACAGTTGGGGCGGGGTACAGATGATCAAATTTCCTTCCGATTGCTTCGCCATCCAGGCCCTGTTGTGTCGCTGCCGCCCGCAGGTGGTGGTGGAACTCGGCTCCCTGAATGGGGGCAGTGCCTCCTTCATGGCCTCCTTCGCCCCTCTGGCCGGGATCGAGGCCATTATTTCGTTGGATATTCAGGTTCTTCCCAGGCCCTCCAGCCCCATTGTCACCTTTCTGACGGGGGACTCCTCCTCCCAGGAGATGTATCAACAGGTTGTCGATCGGGTGGCCGGACGCACCTGTTCTCTGCTGGTGGATTCCGACCACAGTGCCGCGCATGTCCTCAAAGAGCTGGAGCTGTACGCGCCCCTGGTCAGCCCAGGCCAGGCCATGATCATGGAAGACACCCTGGTGGATGTCCTGGATTTCAAGAAATTTCGCCAAGGAGGCGGTCCCCTGGTGGCCATGCGTCGATACCTGCGCCATCATCCAGAGTTCGAGACCGCTCAGGACGTTGAGCCGTATCTGACCACCAATTTTCACGGTTATCTGATCAAAAAAGGATAGTCCGGCATGGGGCTGGTCCTGAATTGTCGGCCCTGTTTTCTGCCGGGCATGGTCAGCCGGCGGGATCACTGACCTCCGCTGGGAGTGTAAACATGTCTTCCCCGTACAGTCTGATCGTTCCCCACTATCGCACCCCGGCGATCACCCGCATCACCCTCCATGCCCTGCACCGGTTTTGCACCGAAACCCCTGAAATTCTCCTGGTTCACCACGATCCAGAACCCTCCCCGGCGGATCTGGCCCTGTTCGCCGAATTTCCAACCATGCGCATTATCCCCTTTACCCCGGTGACAGAGGGGGCTGGCCGTCACTTCGAGGCCATCGACGTGGGATTGGCCGCCGCCAGTCACGATCTGGTGGGGATCCTCCACAGCGACAGCATCCTGCTGCAAAACGGGTGGGATCAGACATTGTTCGGCTATATGGAAAAAAACCGGTTGGACGCCCTGAGCACCCTGGCCCGTGAGGCCAATCCGTTCCGTCCCTGGCATAAAAAAATCGGGGATCTCTGGAAGGATCTGCGGCACCGGCGACATCCGACCCAGAAGGATGCCAAGGGCAAGCTGATGCTCCATTTTTTGCTCACCCGCAAATCGGTATTGACCAGAATCGGTTACTGCTTTGCGCGGCAGGGGCATATCAATGTGGGCCATTATACACAAGCCGGATGTACCGTCGAACTGCTCTCCCTGATGGAAATCAGCCACTACATGTGGCACATCAGCAATACCACCAGCTTTTTCTGCGGCATGATGGACGATCCCAAACTTTGGCGCAAATTTCAGGATAAATGGCGGGTTTTCTTCCAGGATCCACGGATCGCCAGCCTGTTTGCCGATTTTGGCAACCCGGTCGCCAGCATCGCCCCACAACCCCCACCGGGAGGGATGATCCCCCCCGGACCCCCGCAATAGTTTAAATCAGATCGGTTTCCCCACTATGCTTCTGGTGCATCCTGAAACTGCAAGGCATAAAAGCGGGCATACTCCCCATCCAGGGCCAACAGGGCATCATGATTGCCGATCTCGACAATCTGCCCGGCCTTCAGCACCACAATACGATCGGCATTGCGAATGGTGGAGAGACGATGCGCAATGACCAGAGTGGTGCGGGCCGCCATGAGCCGTTCCAGGGCATCCTGCACGGCCCGTTCGCTCTCGGTATCCAGGGCACTGGTGGCCTCGTCCAGGATGAGAATGGGGGCATTCTTGATCAGCGATCGGGCAATGGAAAGCCGCTGTTTCTGTCCCCCCGACAGTTTGACCCCCCGGTCTCCGATCAGCGTATCAAACCCATCGGGCATGGCCTCGATAAAGTCCAGGGCATTGGCCTCGATGGCCGCCTGCCGGACCTCCTCCAGGGTGCGAAACGGATCGCCATAGGCAATATTGTTGCGCACCGTATCGTTGAACAGGACCACTTCCTGGGTCACAATGGCAATCTGGGCACGCAGACTGGCCAGCGTGACCGTGCGAACATCCACCCCATCCACCAGAATGCGCCCCTCCGTCACATCAAAAAAACGGGGGACCAGATGGATCAGGGTAGTCTTGCCCGCCCCACTCGAACCCACCAGGGCCACCTTCTCCCCGGCCTTGACCGTCAGGTTGATCTGCTGCAAGACCGCCGGCAGACCGGGGCCATAGGCAAACGAGACATCCTGGAACTGGATGGTCTGCTGCATGGGGGGCAAAATGGCCGCGCCGGGGCGGTTTTTGATGGTCGGTTCGACATCCAGGAGTTCAAACACCCGATGGGCCGCCGCCAGGCTCTCCTGGAGCATGTTGTTCAGGTTGGCAAACCGCTTGATGGGGGTGTAGGCCATCAACAGGGCCGTAATGAAAGAAAAAAAGTTGCCCGGCGTGGTCGCACCAGAGATCACCGCCTGCCCGCCATACAACACCACCCCACTGATGGCCAGTCCGGCCACCATGTCCATGGACGGATTGGTCAGGGCACGGACCACCGCCGAGCGCAACTGATTGGTCAAAACCTGTTTGGTGATGGTCCGAAAGGCGGCCCGTTCAAAAGACTCCATGCAAAACGCCTTGACAATGCGCAATCCCGATATGCTCTCCTCCAGATGGGCATAGACATCCTCCATCATCTCCTGACGACTCCGGCTCAACGTGCGGACCCGCCGACCAAAATGGACAATCAGGTAGGTGACAAAGGGCAGTGCCAGACAAAACACCATGGCCAATTCCGCATCCCGGTAGACCACCACCCCAAACAAAAACAGGACGGTCATCCCCTCCTGAAAAATATTGGCGACCACGGATGAGGCGGACCCTTTAAGCAACAGCGTATCATTGGCGACACGAGAGATCATACTGCCGGTGGTACGCGACATCAGGTATTGCAAATCCAGGGAGAGTATGTGTCGATACAGATTGACCTGCAACGTGCGCACCACCTTCAATCCCACATATTCCATCAGGTAGTCCTCCAGGAAGGAGGCCACCGCCCGGCCAGCGAAGATCAACAGGATGACCAGAGGCACCTGGTAAATCATGGTGGTATTTTTGGCAATAAACACCTCATCCAGAATGGGCTGCACATAAAAGGCAATGGCACTGTTGCTGGCTGCCAGCAGCATCATGCAGAGGAAAGCGGGCAAAAGATACCAGCGAAAAGGCAAAACGTAGATCAGGAAACGCTTTAGAATGACAATGCTTTCTGTCTTTATCATGGCTGGGATGGGACTCGATTTTGAAAAGTTTTGTGCGGACTCGGACTGTTTGGCGACCATCGACCCTGTGCGATGGGGACAGTACCTTGTCCTGCCCGTTTTTGGAAGGGATAAAATCCAAACCACCTGGCCGGGATCTCCTGGCTGATCAAGCCCTGGGCACGATTTCGACCCACCATTTTTCCCGATGACGGGCACACGCCGCTTCGTGTATCATTTCTCTGACCTTCATCGTTTCGGCCTGATGGTCGCCACTTTTGATCAATTGGCATTATTGAACCTTGTGAAAAAGGGTCATCCCATGCACACAACCACGTTCGACACGTTGGAATTTACCGAGCAACTCAGGGCTTCTGGCGTCCCGGAGGAACAGGCCAAGGGTCATGCCAAGGCATTGGTAACGGTCATGAAACAGACGGAGTCTCGCGTTGACGAACGAGCGGATAAACGCGACAGGCAGTCGGAGGAGCGTTTGGATGGTCTGGCGAGCAAGCGGGATCTCGATATGGCCAAGACCGAACTGAAACGGGACATCAAGGAACTTGAACTCCGCATGACGGCGGAAACAGCCCCGCTCAAGGGGGGGATGGCAGTCTGTGTCGGCGGCATTATCGCTCTCATTCTAAAGTCTTTTTTCCCGCACTGACCATGAGAAACCAGGTAGAGCAAGACGAGAACACGGTGGTGTCTCATACGGATCCAACACATATACCTTGTGAGATGTGAGTGACAATGTGCGTTAACCTGGCCAATACCCTGGCCCATGCAGTGGGTTTGGTGGATGAATTCAAGCGGCGCGTCCCTCCGACCGGCTACGAACGGAAAGGGGTTTTGTTCAGCGAAATGTTTTTTGTCTATGCGGCGATCGGTCCCCTCGCGCCGGTGCGGATACTGGAGTCTGGCCGGGCGCGGGGGCAGAGTACCGGCATCCTGGGCCGCTGTTTTCCAGATGCGCACATTATCAGCATGGAACATGCGGCCAACTCCCCGGACATACCCGTTGCCGCCGCCCAGGTCAACGGGTTGACCAATGTCTCCCTTCTCTTCGGCGATTCCATGGTCGTCCTGCCCGCCCTGACCCAACCGGGGGATGTGGTGCTCATCGATGGACCCAAAGGGTGGCGCGCCATTCGGCTGGCCTTGCGTATTCTGGCGACCCGGCAACCGGCCATGGTGTTCATCCATGACTGCCACCAGGGCACCCCGGAACGTCGTTTCCTGGACACCCATTGTCCGAACGCCTTTTTCAGCGATGAT
>CAIWLA010000597.1 GCA_903913345.1 uncultured Magnetococcales bacterium
CCATCGGCATCACAATTTTCTGTGAAGGCATCCCACAGGTCGGTGATCTGGTCGTCCAGTGCCTGGGTTTTTGCCTTGGGACGGGGCCGGATTCCTGCACCAACCAAACTGGATGCGTGAACGGCAACGGCTTTCGATGCGAACGGATTGTTGCGCACCAAGTCCCTGGCACGGTCCCGCAACCGGACGGTAGCCATGGCAATCTCAGCATTGGCATCGCTGCCCGCCGTCGTCCAGCCACTGGTCAACCGTCCGGTTTTGGCACCGTCGTAGCCACGACGCAGGGCCTGCAAGGCATATCGGGCACGGGCACGTTTCATTGCGGCCTCCGGTGAAATCCATCCCACCAGGCCATCAAGCCATTTCGCCATAATGTTATTCCCTGGAAAAACTGAGTCGTGTACGGGTGGAACGGGTTTTGCCGGAAGCTGCGGCCAACTCGTTTTCAATCATACGAATGCGGCGCAGCAGATCTGCTTCGGAACCGTACTCAACGGTTTTCCCCTCATGACTGATGCGCAGGGCACCGGCGGCATAGGCTTCTTTCAGCGCGTCCAATTCTGCTTGGGTAAAGCTCATCTGCGTCCTCCAAGCCATCTGTCGCGCAATGGTCCCAACCAGGACGGTCTGCGGGGTTTTTCTGGTACGATGATCTTTGGTTTTTCCGGCACAATGATCTTCGGTACAACAGGTACGACGGGTGCGACAGTTTCAAGATTGGGCTGTCCCTCTTTCATTGGATATTCCTCCCGCCGGTCAGATTCTCTGTTCAAATGAAGACCCATGGCCATCAGTCCGTGCAGGGCGGCCAGTGCGTAGACCCGGCAGTCCAGGGCCTCGTTGCGGTCGCTATCCTTCTTGTGCCACTCACGAACCGGGCGGCCCCGAATGTACTTGGTGCGAACCTTCTCGGCTGTCAGTTGCCGGAACCATTCGGCATCCCGGTCATGCGGGAAGTGGCAGTAGCCTGGACCAACCTCCTTGATGCGCAACCGGGCATAGATCGCCTCCTTGGCGGCGTCCACCCCGACGCTGTACAACGGGATGCGGCCTTTGTTGTTGAGACTGGCCCGCTGGGGCCAGATGGGTTTTCCCATGCCGCCAAGCCCCTTGATCCCCCATACCCGCCGCGCAACCCTGGGTCGGCAAAAGTCGTAGGCCGACAGGGTGTTGAAACCACCGGTATCAATGGCGGCGGCGCGGATGTGGAAGTCTGGCAGTTGCCGGGAATGGGGGAACGACCGCAGCAGCAGTTCGTCCAAGTCAGCCCACACCGCCGGTCCAGCCGGATCCCCGTACAGGATAAAATACCCCACGGACCAGGACTCCTCGTCGCGCCCCCAGCCAACGACCTCCGTTTCCAGGCGGTCGGGGTGAACGTCGGTACCAGACGTGAGCACGGCGATGCCAGCCGGGAGCAAGTCGCCAAACATCTCACGGCGACTCATCAGCCCGGTGCCATCCAACTGCTCGGTGGATTCTTCCCATGTTTTGCCAAGTTTGGTGTTGACCCAGACCTTGTGCCGCACTGGATCCCGGTAGACCTGGCCATGCTGAACAGCGATATTCCCCCAGGAGGTCCAACCATGGGGGCTGTACAGACTGCTCAAGTGGAACCCGGCAATGGGGCTGCCAGGGTTCTCCGGGATCCATACGCCACGCTCCAGCATCCAACCTTTCTGGTAGTCCTGGATGGCCACACCACAATGCTCGCACTGGTAAAAGGCGAGGTGCCTCTCTCCCTCCGGCCACTTGATATGCTCCCAAATCAGCACCTGCTTGGTGGCACAATCGGGACACGGCACCCAGTACCGCCGTTGGTCGCTCTCCTTATATGCGTCCTCAATCCTGCTGAACCCCTTGATGGTGGGTGTCGACACAAAGAAGATTTTGCGGTTCGGGAAATTGGTCGTGCGCTGCAGGGCCAGGTCGACTGGATCCCCTTCACCATCCACATCAGAGAGGTAGCCGTCGATTTCGTCCATGAACAGGTTGCAGATCGGCATGGAGCGCAGGCCTACTGCTGAGCTGGCCCCCGTGATAACCAAAACGCCACCAGGAAATTCTTTTCCGAGGAGCGTATTCCCGGAGTCACGGGAGCGGGATGGACTCACCAGGGCCTTCAATACCGGGCTGAGTTCAATCAGCGAACTGATCCGTTGCCGGGACACCCGCTTGGCTGTCTCCACCGTGGGTTGCACAATCATGAATGGCACGGGTGATTGGTCAATCGAATAGCCGATCCAATTGAGGCCAGCCTCGGTCCCGCCGATCTGCCCGCCTTTCATGAAAACCACCCGTTCCACCGGAGAGGATGGGGATAAACAGTCCATGATCTCTTTGAGATACGGGGTGCGGCTGGTACGCCAGGGCCCTGGTGATCCGGATGACTTGGACGACAGCGTCCGGTTTGCATCTGCCCAGTCAGACACGGTGAGCAGTGGCCTTGGCCTCAACCCCATGTAGAACATTGCCTCATAAGTAATACCTGTGGAACCCATTGATGAAACTCCCAGATCCACATCGTCACGCGGCGAGAAAATTTAAAATAAACGTTTAAAAACGATATTTTATCCATTAAATGAGTTGATTGGTGCATCCAATCTATGGCTTCATGTGTGTCAACGAAGCAGCACAAACCAACCCAAACAGGAGCAACGCACATGACCAACCTGACACCTGCACAACAGACCGTCCTGGAGGCCGCCATCAATCGCGCCGACGGTTCCATCCATCCCCTGCCGGCACACATCAAGGGCGGGGCTGCCAAGAAAGTGGTCGAGGCCCTGCGGGCCAAAAACCTCATCGATGCTGCCGGCCGCCTCCTCAACGACTCCGGCGGACTGCTCAAAACCCCTGCCGACGAA
>CAIWLA010000598.1 GCA_903913345.1 uncultured Magnetococcales bacterium
GAGACGGCGGGGATTCAGGTGGGGGATGTGGTGGTGGCCATCAACAACCAGCCAGTCCCCTCGGCGGGTGCCCTGGATCAGGTGATCAACGCCATTGGCCCCCAACAGAGCATTCTCCTGGAAGTGGACCGGAACAACAGCCGCATGTTCGCGACGTTGCAGTAGGTTTGGCCGATTTCTTCACAGAAATGAGGAGAAGACCTTGAAAGAGAGCGACAAAGAGGCGGCCCAGGAGGGTGTGGGTGCAGAGGGTGGGAAAGGTCTCATCGAGCTGGCTTTGATGTTTGACTTGACGGAAGAAGAGATGGATGCGATCGAAGAGATCGGAGAGGCGGGGACGCCGCAGTCGAAGGCGGTGGACGGTGCGGGCGTGGATGAGAGCGGATCGCTCCGACCGGTTGTCTCTGCCAACGGGGTGGCATCGACCGGGCGGGATACGGTGGATACCCCTCCTGCGGATTGGCATCGGGTTGGGGCCATGCAACCAAGTGGGGCAAGAGATGAAATGACCAAGCAAGCCGATTTTGCCAAACGGATCGATGCTCCTCCTGGGTCTGTCTGGGTGGAACGGGAGGCGACCGCCTTGGCAGAGGTGGGCCATCAGGGGGAGAGGGGTGTGACATCCAGGCGGTTGGATCCGGCGTTGGTGGAGGGGAGTGCGCCCACGGATTGGGTGTTGAACACCGCCGGTCTCCGTTCCAGGCAGGCCAGGGTGACGCGCCTGTCCACTGAATTTTTGGGTGCGTCGCCCACGGATCCGTTGCCGGAGACCCCCGTGCTGGAGTCCGATGAGGAGATGCCATGGGAGGGGGAGGTCGCCGTCGCGCCGGAACCGGAACCCTTTACCCACGAGATCGAGGAGGTGCCCCCGGCCCCGGTCGATTTTCCCAGTTGGGCCGACACGGCACCGTTGCATCGGGGAGCCGGTGCGGCCCGGCGGGTGATGCCCTGGCTGCCCGGCACCACGGAGGAGGGGTCGGAGGGGCTGTTGCGGGAGGCCGACGAGACCGATGAGCCGTCTGTGGCCGGGCGTTCCGGTCTGATGAGGGGGCAACGGGGTGCCGGGGTGTATGACCTGACTGATACGGAACCCTTTGACTTGCAGCATGTGGCCCTCATCACCGAGGGGACGGTCAGGCGGGATCCCTTTCGGCGGACCGACAATCTGGGGGAAGAGATCATGGTCCGTTTGACCTTTCCCACCCACCCGGTGGCGGAGGTGGTCCAGTCGTCGGCGGTCCGTTCAGCGGACAAGCCAGCGGATGTCAGGCCAGCGATGAATCGGGCGACGACACCGGGTTTTTCGCCGGAGGCGTTGGTATCGCTCTTTGCCCGGTCGGCAGAGGATGAATGGGCGGATATGGACCGGGCAGTGGTGGCACCGGAAGAGTCACCGGTGGAAGTGGAAGCGGTTGCAGCCGTGGAATCGGAGTCTGGCCCGTTCCGGGTGGATGGGGAGGAGGGAGATGCCCCATTGACCATTCCAGCGTGGCCAGAGGCGGAGTCGGAACCGGAGGTTGATGCGGATTCGGATCCGGAATCGGTGGTGTCGGTCCTGGAGGCGGTGGAACCGTTCGATGTCAACAGTCTGAATCGTGTGGTGCGGGACCATTCGGCCTCGGTGGGAGAGGGGAGTGGGGCATCGGCCCTGGCGGCCTCCGATGCGCGGCCTTTGGAGTGGGTGCGCAATCCCTGGGCGTCGGCGGCCCTGCCGGTGACCCCGATTGCCGAAGGGGGTGTCCGATCGGTGGATCGCCCCGTGGCCGAGCGTTGGGATCGGGTGGTGTCAGTACCCGGTCCGGTTGCCGCTGGGCGGGGGGGGGTGGAGTCGGCGGTGGTGGTTCCCTCGGCGGCGGTTGGCGGGGTGGCAAAGGGATCGGATTCGGGCCTGGCGTTGCGGGCGGAGCAGGTCGAGCCTTTTGAGTTGGGACATGTGCTCCTTATGGCGCAGGAGCAGAGTGATCGGGCGGCGATGGAGCCTGTGCCGGTCCAATGGGATGAAAATCCCTGGAACCGGGAGCAACTGCCTCCAGGGACCACGGATCGGGAGGTATGGCCAGCCCGGAGGCGGCCACTCCTGCGGCCTGTCCCCAGGAGGGAGGCGATCGGCAGTCCGGTGGGTGGCCTCTCGCCATTTGAGCCATCCGAGCCGGTTGTCGATCTTCCGGCTGCGGTGCGGACAGAAGAGGAGGCGGGGTCCGCGCCGGTTGAGCCGCCACCGTGTGAACCGTTTGTGGTGAGTGAATCACCCCCTGTGATGAGTGAACCGCTTGTGGCCAGTGTACCGTCTGTGGTGTCGATGGTTCCAACGGTTGATCCCGGTCAGGTGGCCCTGACGGCCCTGGAGAGGGAGTTGTTGGCGGTCATGCGTGAGTCCACCCGTGTGGCCCAGGAATCGGCCCATGTGGTGCGTGAATCCGCCGTACTGGCGGCGGAGTCGGCCAACGCCATCCGTCGTGTTGCGCAGTCGTCACAGGCGGAGAGGGCGACCGTTTTGCCGATGGTATCGGCGAGAAGGGAGCCGCAACCCGTTGCCGGTGTGCGGTCGGAGCGGGTGGTGGTGCCGGTGGAAAAGATGTTCAGCGGTATTTCCAATGCGTTGGGTGATATGGTGGGTTCGGTGGTCGGTCGGCCGCCGAAGAGGCGTTGATCGTATCGAGTGGCGTGGTTTTTTATCCGATAAGCGGAATTCTTGGTCCGAAGTGGGAGGCGATTATGACGAACCAGAGGAATGAACGGACATTGTTGTTGGGAATCGATTTTGGGACAGCCAGAACGGCGGTGATGAGCAACCGCAAGCACAAGGGGATCATGCACACCGTTGTCGGCTATCCTCGTGATATTATCGGGGTAAAACTGCTCAACCGGACCCAGGTGGTTGGTGATGAGGCCATCGAAAAGCGGTCGTTTTTGGACCTGTTTTATCCGCTGGAGGATGGGGTTTTGAAGGAGGCCAGCGAAAAGGATCTGGAGGCGGCCCGTGAATTGTTGAAGCAGGCCATTGCGATGGCCGAGCCGAAGGCGGGGGATCGGATTTGTGGCATCATCGGCGTTCCGGCGCGGGCCTCGGTGGCCAACAAGGGGCAGTTGTTGAAGATTACCGAGGGGTTGATGGATGTCTGCATGGCGGTTTCCGAGCCGTTCATGGTGGCATATGGTCTCTCCCGGCTGATCAACACCATGGTGGTGGATGTGGGGGCCGGGACGATTGACATTTGTGCCATGAAGGGGGCCATTCCCAAGGCGGAAAACCAGCTCAGCATCCTGAAGGGGGGCAACTATGTGGATCAGCTGCTGGAGACGGCCATCCGGGATGCCTATTCCGGGGTGCAGATAGACCATCATCTGGCCCGGATGTTGAAGGAGCGTCATGCCTTTGTGGGTACGCCATCGGGGGAGGTGATTGTCCCCTTGCGGGTGAATGGCCGGCCGGTGGATCTGGACATTACCGAGGCGATTCGGGTGACCTGCGAGACGATTGTGCCGGATATTGTGGAAAACATCAAAAAGCTGATCCTGGTTTATGCCCCGGAGTGTCAGGCGGAGGCGTTGGCCAACATTATTCTGGCGGGTGGTGGTTCCCGCATTCGTGGTCTGGGTGCCATGCTGGAGCATCATCTGAAGGATTATGGGGATGTTCATGTCACCATGGTGGCGGATCCCGATTACAGTGGTGCCCATGGGGCGTTAAAGTTGGCCATGGAGTTGCCGCCGGAATATTGGGGGCAGATTGGTGAGATGGTCGGGGTATAGTATCCTTTGATGAATGCGGGTCCAGGGGGATCATCCCCCTGGTGGGGTCAGGGGCGAAGCCCCTGTTTTTTCTGGTTAATCCAGGGCATGTCCTTTTATTTATTGGTTCATCGTCAAGCCTGTTGGCAAGGAGAGTTGCAATGAGTCATGAAACAACGCTGCAGCGGGAGGTGGGCGTATCCGCCCGGACCCTGGCCGTCATGAGCTATCTGGGTGTTCTCAGTCTGGTTCCCCTGGTGATGAATCGGAACGATTCGTATGTGCAGTTTCATGCCCGCCAGGGGGTGGTCTTGTGGATGTGGGAGGTGTTGGCCATCTACACGCTGCTGGTTCCGGGGATTGGCCAGATTTTCTTCCGGGTCTCATCGATTGCCTGTCTGGTGTTGTCGGTGGTTGGGGTATTGTCGGTCTTGTTGGGCCGGGCCTGGAAATTTCCGATCATTGGCGATTGGGCTGCCCGACTGTAATGGGTTGGGCTGGGGGGTTGCCTTCCAGCCCCCACTGTAACGGCGCGTGGGTGCCGATTGGACGGGAGGGATCCGTGGTCAGGCTTGTCCTATCTTTGCTGTTTGCGATGCTGCTGCTGATCTTCACCTCGAAGAATATGCATCCGATGCGGCTGGATATCGTGTTTGGTCCTCCCGTGGAGTTGCCGGTGATTTTGGCTCTGTTGGGGGCCTTTATCGTGGGGTTTGCCTTGGCCACCTTCCGCCACATTGTGCGTGAATCGAAGAAGGCCCGTGAAAGACTCGATGGCGACTTTTAGGTCTGTGACATGAGATATTCCCGCTGCGTTGCCTGCCATGGGATGGTGGGTTGGATTGGTCTGTTTGCCAATCTGGCCATCTCCGGGCTGAAGCTGTTTGTGGGTGTGGTCGCCGGATCCCATGCGTTGGTGGTGGACGCGCTCTATTCCGCCAAGGATGTGGTCACCTCCCTCTTGATCCTGCTGGGGTTGAAATTTTCCAAACAGCCGTTGGACCAGAAACATCAGTTTGGTCATGGCAAGGTGGAATTTTTGCTCTCGGCGGTGGTCAGCCTGTTGTTGATGGCCGTTACCGGGTTGCTGTTTTTTCTGGCGGCGGGCCATCTGGTTGAGGGGGACCATCCGCCTCCCCACCTGATTGCCCTTTGGGCGGCCCTTCTTTCCATGGTGGCCTGTTGGTTTCTCTATCGCTATACCCGGTGTGTGGCGATTGAGGTCAACAGCCCCATCGTCATGACCCTGGCCAAACACACCCATGCGGATGGGATCTCTTCGGGTGCGGTGGCGATGGGTATTATCGGTTCCCACTATCTGGGCATGTCCTGGCTGGATACGGTGGTGGCGTTGGGTGAGACCCTGCACCTGCTCTATCTGGGGGGCGAGATTTTCTGGGAATCGTTCCAGGGGTTGATGGACTCCTCTGCGCCCCAGGCGATTCAGGAGAAGATCCGGCGGCAGGCCGCCGAGATTCCCGGTGTGCGCAGTGTGGACCAGGTGCGCACCCGTCGGGTCGGGCAGGAGATCTGGGTGGATCTGGTGGTGGGGGTGGACCCGGACCATTCGGTTCGGGAGGCCCGTCAGGTGGCCAAAGAGGTGGAGCGCGCCCTGGCCAAGGGGATTCCCCACCTGGGGGATATCAGTGTCCAGTTCCAATCCCTGAGCGGTTCGGTGCCGGAGTTGAAGGTGATTCGGGCCGAAATGGCCCGGCTCCAACAGAACCGGCAACCGGGGATGGGAAGGATGGAAGAGGAACCCCTCTGATGGCGGCCTCCTCCCTGACCGGTTGGTTGGCGTGGCTTCTCTTTGTGCTGGTCCTGGCTGGTCTCTATGCGGGTCGGGTGGATCGGCGGGTGGCCATGATGGGGGGGGCTGGGCTGTTTCTGGTGTTGGGGGGGGTGATGGATTTTTATACCCCGCGCTTGGCCCTGGAGTCCATCTACTTTGATACGCTGGTGTTGTTGTTTGGTTTGTCGCTGCTGTCGGATACCCTGGCCCGATCTGGACTGTTTGCGGTGTTGGCCGAACGGGCGGCGGTGTATGCCCGGGGCAGTGGCTGGCTGACGTTGGTATTCTTTTCCCTGCTGACCTATTCCATCAGCTTGTTTGTCAATAATTTGTCCGTCATGGTGGTGATTCTGCCGATCACGTTGACCCAGTGCCGGGTGGCGCGCCTCAATCCGGTGCCGTTGTTGATTGCCGAGGTGGTGGCCTCCAACCTGGGTGGGGCCTCCACGATGATTGGCGACTTTCCCAACATGATCATTGCCTCGGCCGCCCATTTGCATTTTTTTGATTTTATTGGCGGCATGATGGTCCCCTGTCTGGTATTGTTGGCGGCGATGTTGTTGTTTTTCCAGCATCGTCGGGTTGCCCTGGGGATTGCCATCGCCCCGGATCCAGGCTATCGCCCCGGCACCCTGCTGGTGGCCCAGATTGCCGATCCCTACCTCTATCGCCTGGGATTGACCGTGCTGGTGTTGACCCTGCTGGGCTTTCTGATGGCCAACAGTCTGGGCATTCGGCCCGCCCACGTCGCCCTGGTGGCGGGGGTGGTGTTGCTGTTGACCGGACGGATGGCCAGGGAGTCGCTGCTGGAGGCGATGAATGGCGGGGATATACTCTTTTTTCTCGGCCTGTTTGTCATGGTGGGCGGGTTGCGGGCGGCCGGGGGATTGGACGGCGTGACCTGGCTCATCTCCACCCTGGGGATGGGCCATTCCCGCCTGGAACTGTTGTTGCTGCTGCTCTTGTCGGGGGTGGTGACGCTCTTTTTGAACGCCGGTCCGGCCACCGCCTTTTTTATTCCGGTGGTGGGGGATATGAGTGGCTACATACCCGGTTCCATCGTTTGGTGGACCCTCTCTCTGGGGGTGCTGGCCGGCTCATCGGCCTCCTTGAGCGGGGCCACCGCCGGTTCGGTTGCCGTCACCTACCTGGAACGAGAGGTGGCCCGTTTTCCGGATCTGCGGACACTCCTGGTGCCCTCTCAAGGGCTGGATGCGGCGGTGTTTTTGCGGCAGGGATTGCCGATTATGGCTGTTTTTATGAGTATTTCTGCTGTCTACATTCTCTTGATGATGCCTTAAGATGACGATATCCAAAAAGAGCGGAGACGGACTGATCGGACTGTTTCGCGGGCGTGCTGCGGCGAAGCCGGGGATCGACTATCCCTTTTGTCGGCAGCCGTGGCATATCGGGGCCATGCTTCTGGCCGTTTGTTATGTCTTTACCGTTGCCTGGGCCTTTCATCTCCTGCATGATGATCTGGAAGAGAGTCTGGACCATTTGCGTTTTGGCACGCTCAATCACCTCCGTGATGCGGATCGGTCGGCGGCTTCGGTGGTCTCAACGGCCATGAACACCGCCCTGGCCACCTTGCCGGCGGGCGCGTTGCCAGCGGATATGCGGGTGCGGGCGGCCCTGGTCAATATTGCGGGCCTGCGTACCGTGAATGGGGGTACACCTGCCCCGTTTGCCAGCACCGGATCGGGGATCCTGGTGACGGCCAATGGCTATGTGGCCACGGCGGCCCATGTTGTCGAGGGTCTGACCCACATTCTGGTCCGGGTGCAGACCCCCTCTGGTCCGCGTCAGTATACGGCCCAGGTGGTCAAAACGGCCCCCGACCATGATGTGGCCATCCTGAAACTGGCCTCGCGGGATCTGTTTCCCTATCTGCCCCTGGCACCGGAGTCGGCGGTGCCGAAGCCGGGGGATCGGGTGACGGCCTGGGGGGATCCCGACAGCACCCATGCCATCGTCCATCGCGGGCAGGTGAGCCAGGTGGATGCGGGCGCGCTGGTGGGCGGGGCCTCCCTGACCCATCTGTTGCGTACCGATGCCGTCACCCACTGGTCGCAGAGTGGCGGGCCGTTGCTGGATGGCCAGGGTCGTCTCGTGGGTATCAATGTAGCTGCCCAGTCGGGCGGTGGGCTGGTGGGGTATGCCGTTCCGGCGGATGTGTTGTGGGCACACTTTCAGGATGTGGTCAACTTTCCGGCGGCGGCGGTGGCTCCGACTCCGACCACGCCCGCAGCGGTCGTGCCGAACCCCCGTGTACCGGCTGTGGCGGGAACGGATCCCCGTCTGGTGCCGGTGGCGGTTCAAAAGGGTTCCAACCCCACCCCGATGGGTGGACGGGAGCCGCGCCGCGCCGATGGCTGGTGGGCACAGGCCCAGGCCATTTACGGAGTGACCCCACCGGCTGGGGTTGCGGCCACGCCTGCGGCCTCTGCGACGGGGGTGCATGTCGCCTTTACCCCCGCTGGAACGCAACCGGTGATGGTGCCTGCCGCCCATCTGGCCGAGCCGCTGTTTTGGGGCTATCCCCCGGAGACCCTGCTGGGTCTGTTGGCCCTGGGGCTGATTTCGGGCATCAGCGGCGGCATGATGACCATGGGGGGGGGTATCATCAAGGTCACCGGTCTGATGCTCTTTTTTGGCTATGGCCTGTTGTTGATCCGGCCCGTGGCCTATATCACCAATATTTTTCTGTATGGGGCGGCGGTCCTGCGCTATCGGCGGTATGATCTGATCCGGTGGGATTCGGTGCGGGGGCTGATTCCCTGGGCGATGGCGGGGGTGGTGATGGGCTATTTTCTGGGCAATGTCATCGGCAACCAGTGGCTGCGGACGTTGCTTGGGCTGTTTGCGGCGTTGGTGGGTGTCCGCATGGTGGTGGAGATTCTCTCCGGTCGGGGTGAGGATCCCCTGGAGGAGGGAGGGCGCACCCGGCACCAGACCCGGCAGAGCTGGATGTATTATCTGGGCATTGGCCCACTCCCGGCGGGAGATCGGCCCCCGGTGGCCAATACGGTGGCCCGTGATGGCATTCTGGGGCTGCCCATGGGGATTGTCAGCGGTCTTTTGGGGATCACGGGCGGGGTGATCGAGGTGCCGTTGCAACGGTATGTGGCGGGTGTTCCCCTGCGCAATGCCATTGCCAACTCGGCGGTTCTGGTCTTTTTTGCCTCTCTGGTGGGTGCGATCGTGGCGATGACCCACGGCATTCAGACGGGGGCCTTCGATTGGAGTGCACCGATCAAATTGGCGATTATTCTGGTGCCGGGGGCCTATGCAGGGGGGTGGATCGGTGCCTGGTTGACCAAGGTGGTCCCTCTGGGCCTCTTGCGGTGGTTTTATGCGGCCCTCATGTTTGTCATTGCCGTGCGGATGTTCCTCGCATGAACCGCCTGCCCTCTCTCCTGCTGGCGGGCACGGTGGTGGCCCTGTTCGGGATTGTCCTGGTCGCCCTCTTTGGCGGACCGGACTATGGGCGTTTGGACGGCAAGGGCGCGAGTATGGTGACCGCCGGTGTGGTTGGACCCTCTGCGGTTCTGCCCGGTCTGGTTGGACAGCCGGTCATGCAGCCGGTGGCATTGGTCGGGTCGCCCTCTCCCTCTCCCTCTCCCTCTCCCAGACAGGGGCGGGTGAGGGGTGGGCCGATCCGGGTGGATCGGGCGGCGGTTCCCCAGGCCTATGTCGCCCCCGACATCCAGTTGGCAGAGGCCCATTGGCAGGGTCTGGAGGCCATTCCCCTGACGCTGGAGGTCAAGAAAAAACTGAACCTGCCGTTGGCGTTGCGTGGGGTTTTGCTGGATGAGACCACCCTGGAGGCCGCCCGCTCCGGTTTGCGGGCGGGGGATGTGCTGGTGGCGATCAACGGCAACGAGGTGACCACCCTGGAAGGGGTGTTGCAGGAATCCAGGCGGGTCAAGCGACAAAAGCGGGCGACCCTGACTGTTTGGCGTAGCGGTCGTCTGTTGCCGATTGTCCTGACGGTCCCGGATGAACTGGGCTTTGCCCAGGTGGAGACGGCCCCCATGATACTGTCGGGGGATGTGGCTCCCCATCCGTATCGGGGTTCCTGCACCCAGTGTCATGCGATTGGTACCGGGGGGCATATGGTTCCGGATCCGGATCTGGTGACCTTGCCGGCCCCGACCATTCGCGCCAACGTGCCGCGCCCGCATCAGGATCGGGGGCCTTGCGAGGCCTGTCATATTATTATTCCATGAAGAGGATCAAGAGCAGATGATGGTTTCCCCGGAACGCAAAGCAGGTGTGGCCCGCAACGGCAGCACGGTGTTGGATGAGTTGGGCTATCTCTTCTACTCCAGCGTGCAGGTATTGAAAAAAATCTCTTCCCGCGCCATCCAGGGCTATTGCAACCTTTTTTCGGTGGACAGTGATTTGCGTCTGCACTATTTTCTGGACAAGGGGATTCGGTATACGGAACGGGGCCGGTATGCCCAGGCCATTGCGGTGCTGGAACGGGTGGTGTTGGAACGGCCACAAGATTTGGAGACCCTGTTTCATCTCGGTTTTTGCCTGCTTCGGGAAGATCGGACGGAGGAGGGGATTGCCCTGTTGACGCGGGCCGAGCAGGTGGACGGCACGGATGCCCGCATCAGTTCGGTGCTGGGGATGGCCTATATCCAGGCGGAAAAGTATGAGGCGGCGGTGGCCATGCTGGAAAAGGCTTTGGTGGGCAATCCAGACAATTTTAATTTGCACTATCGTCTGGGGCTGGCCTATGACAAAATGGCGGACTATGACAAGGCTCTGGAAGCCTTCCAGACGGCCGGGCGTCTGCGCCCCAAAGAGCCAAAGGTCTATCAATCCATTGGTTTTATCCTGGAGCAGCAGGGCAAGCGGGATGAGGCGGTGGATTATTTCAAGCGGGCCATGCAGTTGGCAGAAGGACGGAGTTGATCGATTGGTTGTGACAGCAGACCTCTGGAGCCTGTGACCGCAAAAAGAGACGGCAGATGACTGAAAATGATTTGAACGACCTGGATCAGGAACAACTGAACGACGAACGTCTGCGCCGGATGAAGGCGTTGATGCGTCAGTTGTACCGGGATGAATTTGAGACCAAGCGTTTCAAAGTGCCCCCGATCAAGGGCAAGACAATGATTTTGTTTGTTTCGTTTATCTCGATCATCGTCTTCGGCGTCACCACGCTGTACAACTATAACCGGTTTGTCACCCTGGAAGAGAGCATACTCTCCACCAAGGGTCATGTGGAAGCGGCCGTGCAGTATCGGGCCAACCTGTTCAACAACCTGTTCAATCTGGCCCTCAATCTGGCGGATGTGGAGCGGGAGGTGTTTCACCATGTGGCCAACGCCCGTACCGATCTGCGGGGGGGGGCGGAGGGCAAAAGTGTGGCCGACAAGGCGTTGGCGGGCAAGGGGGCACCAGGGGCCACTCTGCCTGCCGTGGCCGGGGTGGCAGCGGGAACCTCCGATGTGGTGGCCCGTCTGCTGGCCATTGTGGAGCAATATCCCGACATCAAATCCTCGACGGTCTATCAGCAACTGATGGACAAGCTGATGGCCATGGAGGATCGGGTGGCCATGCGGCGCAACGAATCCAATGAGGCCATTCGGATCTACAACACCCTGATCACCACCTTTCCCTGGTATTTGTTGTCCAAGGCGGTGGGTTTTCAACGGTATGAATACTATAAATTCAATACAGGCGATATCTTGCTGTCGGCGGATGTGTTTGACCGCTTGTTGCCCGCACCCGCCGCACGGGAACGGGTGATGGCTCCAGTGGCCGAACCCGGTACAAAGCCGGTGGCTGAACCGACACCGGCGGCTGAACCGGTTGCAAAGCCGATGGCTGAACCAACGGCTGGATCGGTCGAACAGCCGAATCCATAAGGCCATTCACGGGGTGATATAACGCCCTCAACTTGGGTGCTCTTGCCCCCAAACCCCCACCGGAGGGGATGATCCCCCCTGGACTCCCGCAATCGTTTAAAAAGACTGTTCAAAAAAGATTGTTGGGGAACTGTAACGGTTTTGGAGACGCTGAACGCCCTTTTTTGCGAGGAAGTATATCCATGTTGCCTCTTCTTTCTTTGGTTGCGGTGGGTGCCGTGACGGCGGTGGCGATGGTCCGCTCCCGACGGCGGGCGGACGGTCCGGTCCGGCGCAAGAGGCTGTCGCCGGGGAGCGTACAGGTGGTCGGTCAACAGATGCTGGAATCGACCGATCAGATATTGGCCACGGAGGAGGTGGCCATGGACAACCGGTTTGGCAACCAGCCATTGGTGAGCGAACATGAGTTTTGCCGTTCGGCTACGGTCTCGATCGAGACCGATTGGGCGGCTCACTGGGATTCGCCGACCAGTACCGACCTGCTGACCGTACTCAAGGCGGAGCTGCATGGTCGCCTCGCCCGCAAGCTGGGGGTGGAGTCGGGCACCCAGATCTCCCGGCAGATTCGCCTGAAACTGACGGTCGCACCGGGCAAGCGGGTGCTGTATCGGGTGGTCTGGCAACAGACGGCGCAACGGGGCCAGTTTGAGATTGGTGTGGGCCGACAGGTACATACAGTACCCTACCTGATCACCTTCGGCTTGGCCCATGCCGTGCAGAGTATTGACATGGAAGAGTTGAAGCCGTAAGTCCCACTCTCCTGGCCGGTTTTATGGGTGGAAAGAGTCGGGTAGAATGCAATCGTTGGGGCGTTTTATGATTGATTTTCTGGATAAATGTGAATACGATGAACGGCATGAGGATCACCTGTGATCCCGTCAAGGATGCCAGCAACCGGGAAAAGCATGGCCTTTCTCTGGGAGACGCAGTGCATTTGGACTGGGATCGACTGGTTTCCATGCCGGACAATCGTCGAGACTATGGGGAGTTGCGAGAGGTTGGGTATGGGCTGATTGCTGACCGCCTTCATTGTGTTGTGTTCGTCAGACAGGGAAGCGGCCTGCGTATCATCAGCTTTCGCAGAGCAAATCGTCGGGAGGTGCTTCGGTATGTCAGTTTATCCCACTGTTCAAATGCCAACGCTTGAGGAAGATGTGGCCATCAATCGGGGCATTGGGTTGGATCCAGATACCATGGAGGTTTCAGAGGCAGAATTTCCCAACCTCCGTCCGTGGTGTGGTCGTCTCACCGACAGTGAAAAGAGGATTTCCGCGCCAGTGCATTTTGATGCCAGTGCGCCTGGGTGTGTCGTCTGATTTTTACCGTTCGCGTTCGGGCGGGGCGTGTTGTTGATTGGACGCTGAGTGCCGAAATGGTTGATGTGAACTTTGTTCGAGATTAAATATCTCTTTATATTGTTTTATTTCAGGAGGATAGCAGATGGCCGTTGAAACGTTGATGTTTAAACTGGAAGGGATAAAACAGGCAACCGAGGTCTCCTCCCTGGTGGGCAAGAGTTTTACGGTGGGGAAGGTGACGGGGGTTGGCAACGGTCTGGGCAATGGGCTGTTCAAGTGGTTGTTTCTGGTGCCGAGTGGCGAGGCAGCGGGCAACACGGTGGCCTTGAAGATAGAGGGTGGGCGGCAGGCGGCGCAGTTGGCGGGATTGGCCGGGAAGACGGTGACGGTGGGCCATGCCCCGGCCGTGATTGGTGGTACGGGCAACTGGCTGGTCTTGAATTCGGGCGGCGGGGCGGCGGTGGGGGCCGTTGGTGCGGTCGGGGTGGCGGCCAAGGGGACCGCTGAGTCCAAGCTGTTGCTGATGCAACTGGAGGGGACGCAGCAGGTGGCCCAGATGAAGACGTTGGCGGGCAAGACCTTTACCGTGATTCCCTCGCCCATGGTGGGTGGAACAGCGAAGGGTTGGCTCTTCATGAAGCCGCTGGGTGGTGCGGGTGTGGCGGGCAAGGATCTGGTGGCGTTGCAGGTGCAGGGGGGGACGCAGGCCAATCTTTCCGGTTTGATTGGCAAGAGTTTTACGTTGGGCAAGGCCCCTTTGGCGGCGGGCAATGTGACGGGCAGTTGGATCGTCCTGAAGCCGGTGGGTGGCGGGGTGGCCAAGGGGGCGGCGGTGGCGATGGCGAAGGGGACGGGGGCCATGGCGGTGTCGCCATTGGATGGCTGGCAGGGGTTTGGCACCGCCAAGGCGACCGGGACGGCCAAGGCGACGGGCGGTATGGCGGCGGCCACCAAGCCGGCGGCCAAGGCGTTGTCGGGAACGGCGATGGCAGCCAAGGGTGGAACCATCTGGAATGGCACCGGCTTGAGCCTCGGTCTGGGTATGGGTTTGGGGGCCTGGGGGCCGGTATTGCTGGCGGGTTTGTTGACGGCGGTCGGTTATGGCACCTATCGGTACTATCGCAATCGGCAGGAGTTGGAGGCCGAGGCCGAGGGGGTCGAAGCCGGTTGAGCCAGTATGGCGGGTCCAGGGGGATCATCCCCCTGGTGGGGTCCAGGGGCAACGCCCCTGGTGGGGTCCGGGGCGAAGCCCCGAAAAAGGAGCGCGTGGTATCATGATGGCCCTGGAAACGGAGCATCGTCGCGATGAGTTGTTGGAGATGTTGTGGCGTCTCAACGAGTTTCACACCCTGGAACTGTCTGCCCTGCGGGAGCACGATCCCCAGGGTCTGTATGAAGGCTATCTCCAGGAATTTTCCAGCAATGGTGTCATCCGCATGGAGGGGGAGCAGATCCACCTGACGGAGCAGGGGTTGGCGCGTGCGGAGGGTTTGGTCCGTCGCCATCGGTTGGCGGAGCGTCTGCTGGTGGATGTATTGGGCAGGTCTCCCCAGGAGACGGAGGCGGATGCCTGTGAGTTTGAGCATCTGTTGGCCCCCGGACTGGTGGATGCCATTTGCACCCTGTTGGGTCATCCCCAGAGTTGTCCTCATGGTATTCCCATTCCCCCTGGTCGGTGTTGTCTGGAGGCGCGCTCGGCGGTGGCCTCTGCCGTGATTCCGCTGACGCAACTGGAGAAGGGGAGTGAGACGACGATCGCCTTTTTGAACACCCAGGACAGTGGCCGCTTGAACAAGTTGATGGCCATGGGTTTGGTGCCGGGGGCGCGCATTCGTCTGACCCAGCGTTATCCGGCCCTGGTGGTGCAGTTCAACAACAACCAGATTGCCTTTGAGGACTCTTTTGGCGACATAATCCGGGTCTGGCGGACGGAAGGTTAACCCCCATCAATCTAAAGGCTGTTTCGTGATGAAACTGGAAGAGTGGCTGACGGCGTTGGGTCTGTTTGCCGTGGTGGCCGTGGTGGTGTTTGCCATCTCGCCGAGTGATTTGTGGCAGGGTGGTGGATCGGCTGCCCCGGCCAGTCTGGCGGTTCAGGCGGGGCAGGCGGGGTTGTTGCCGGTGACCGGGGTTCAGCCGCCTGTGCAGGGGGTGGCGGCGGCCATGGTGCAGTCGGTGCCCTCCACGCAACCGCTCCGCATCACCCGCCCTCAGCCGGGGTTGATGCCCTTCGAGCAGGCGGCCCAGGTCCGTTTCAGTGGCACCATCCAACAAATTTCCGAGTTGCAGCAGCAGGATGGGCAGATTCATCTCTGGCTGAACGATCCCCTTGGCCAGGAGCAGCATCTCTCGGTGGCCCCCGCCTGGTTTTTGCACTACATGGGCTGTTCGTTGCAGCATGATGCGGCCATTTCCGGGACGGGTTTCCGGTTTGACAAGAGCAACAACAAGGCACTCATTTATGTCAAAAAACTGATTATTGGTCGAAATGTCTGTCACATGCGCAATGACGAGGGATTTGCTCTCTGGTCCAATCAGTTGCGGTAATGGGCATGGAGCGCAAAATAAAGTCTAAAATATTCGGTCGTCAGGCGTGGTCGCGTCTGGTGTGGGCCTTTATCCTGATGGCGATCATTGTGGGTGGTTTTGAGGGTGGGGATGCGTTGCAGGCGTTGTTTGAGCGGTTTGGGACCGATCGGTTGACGCGGCGTTTGCAGGGGGAGATTTTCGGCTCCATGCCCAAGCCGACGCAGCCGGGGATGAGTGATGTGGTGACGGATGTGTTGCAGCCCCGGAAGGGGATGCGTCGGGTGGTGGTGCGTCGTATTCCGCAGATCAAGCCGGGGCAGCGGATTCCCCACACCTATTGGGGGCCTTGTTTGAAGTGTCACCTGTTTACAGGGGGTCCGCCGCCCGGCAGTCAGCCCATTACGCCGGTGGGCAAGGTGTGGGAGAAGGTCTCGAGCTTTACCAAGGTGGGTCCGCCGATTTTGCCCAACTCCCGCATTCCCCATCCGCCGTCCGGGCGATGTATCAAATGTCACGATATTGTGATCGAGGTTCCGATCCTTTAATGGGGTTCTATTGTGTACAAGGAGGATGAAGGGATGATCAAACGGTTGACCGCACAGCAGACGAGGCTTCCATCCCGTTCCCGGTTGATGGGGACGTTCAGTTATTTGGGGGTGTTATGTCTGATTCCCTTGATTTTCAACCATGAGGATGAGTTTGTCCATTTTCATGCCCGGCAGGGGGTGGTGTTGTGGATCTGGGGGGTATTGGCCATTTTCAGTCTGAACATTCCCCTGTTGGGGCCGTTTTTTTTCAGTTCGTCGGTCTTTTTTATCACCCTCTTGACGCTGGCGGGGTTGTTGTCGGTGGCCTTGTCCCGCCGGTGGCGGTTTCCGCTGGTGGGGTTTCTGGCGGGCCGGTTATAGTGGCTTATCCTATTGCGGGTCCAGGGGGATGATCCCCCTGGTGGGGGTCTGGGGGCAGAGCCACCAGCATGGGATCACCTGTCCAATCCGGTTGGTTGCCCCACCGGCCAATGCCCGAAAATCCCTGTCCACTTGCGGGATTTATTCCAATTCTAAATCAAAAGTGCAATAATTGCGGGTCCAGGGAGATCATCTCCCTGGTGGGGTCCAGGGGCAA
>CAIWLA010000599.1 GCA_903913345.1 uncultured Magnetococcales bacterium
CCTTCTCGCCGATGCGGGCATCCTTGAAATGGATCAAAATTTGCGATGCCTTGGCCGATTTGTTTGCTCGATCCGCCAACTGGGCCGACCTTTCCGCATTGTTGGCCTCCGCCTGCTGGGCGAGCAGTGCGTTCAGTTTTTTCATCTGGTCCGTCTGCATGGCCGTCGTTTCCACTTTCACGATGGCATCGGCAATATTTTTGATGCGGGTCTCGCTTTCGTCGCGGCCCTTTTCCAGTTTGACATAGTGCGCAAAGGCCTTGCCATAGCCCTCCATGGAAACCAATACGGCATCTATCCCGGCTTTGTCCTCTGGAGCAGAGAATTGCTCCCGGTCGACAACGGCCTGTTTTTTGAGTTCTTCCAAGGCTTTGTGATTGGCTTCTACATATTTCACCTCTTTGCGGAGAATAAAATTTTTCTCTGCCTGCATGGCGGTATTGATATGACCAATCAATCCCTCCATGTCCCGACTGTTTTCGAGACGGCCCGCCAGACCGGTCACCCCCTGGTAGCCAACCAGGGCCACAAAAACGGTCAGGAGCAGGACCAGACCAAAACCCAGCCCCAGTTTGATTCCCAGTTTTAAATCTTTCATTGGTTTCCCCTTCCAAAAATCAACCCATCAGAGAGCCTGTCTGCCCCATTTTCGCCGCCGGTTATACGGCAACTCACGGAAAATAAAGTACCCTCACTTGGGGGCTTCGCCCCCAAACCCCCACCGGGGGGGATGATCCCCCCCGAACCCCCACAATAGTTAAAAAAACTATTAAAAAGAAAGGGGGGGGAGCGGTTGGGTATAGTATTTCTTGTGAGTTGCCTACAAGAAAAAACGGGGTGTCAAGGATACATTACACCTGCTGGATGGCAGAGTACACGAAGCGCGGGGGGAAAGTCATCGGGAAAAGTGTGCAGACGATGCGAGGAGGAATGCGGGCTGGGTCGGGATCTGTTTGATCCAGGTCAAGAAGGAGAGGGTCCGGGGAGGCGGTTGTTCCGCCTCCCCGGATGGGGACTATTTCCCGCCGCCCAACCCATGCACATAGAGGGCGAGTTGCTTGACCGCCAGGGGATCAAGCTTACGGCCGCCCAGTTCGGGGGAATCGACTCCCCAGGCGGGCATTTTGCTGGTGCGACCACGGGAGATGGTCTGCACGAGGGTGGCCCGGTCACCGCCATGGAGCCAGATGGCATCGGTCAGGTTGGGGGCACCGATGTTGTGGTCAATCGGTTGACCCCCGACCGTATCCAGGACGGCACCCCGACCATGATCCCCGTGGCAGATGAAGCATCCGGCATCCCCCGTGAAGAGTGCCTTGCCCCGTTCGGCGGCCGCCTGGTCGGCGGATCGGTGGGAGAGCGTCAGGACATAATCGGCCAGATCACTGACCTGCTCGGCAGAAAAGCCCCCCCCGGCCGCTTGCAGATGGGGCGGCATGGTGCCGGATCGACCATTGAAAATGGTCTCATAAATCTCTTTCAGGGTGCCACCATAGAGCCAGTCATCATCCACCAGGATGGGAAACCCCTTGGTGGTTCCGCTTCCCTCGCTGCCGTGACAGGCAGCACAGTTGTTGGCAAAGAGGGAGCGGCCAGCGGCCATGGCATAGGCCAGCAACTGGGGCTTGGCGGCAATCTCCTCCAGGGAGGCGGCGGAGAGTTGATCGTCGAAGACCTTCCTCGCCGTCTTGGCGGCATCCATATCCTGTTGCAGCTCCTGATACTGGGACCACCCCAACACCCCCTTGGTAAAACCACCCGGAATCGGCCAGGCGGGATAGAGGATCCAGTAGATCACCGCAAAGACAATCGTGGCATAAAAGCTGTACAACCACCATGTGGGCAGGGGATTGTTGTATTCCTGCAACGGAAACCCCTCTTCATCGTCCCATTGATGCCCAGTCGTTTCCACCTGTTTGTCCGCCATGGAAAGCACTCCTGTCTGCTGAAAATCGGTTCAACCGTCAACGGGCCTGTGCCCGATAGGTCGAAAAATCAATCTGCCTGCCCAACATTTGCAAATAGGCGACCAGGGCATCCAGTTCCGTGATCCGGTCGGGCTGACCATCAAAATCCTCCTGCGTCACCTTGGCCCCATACCGTTCGTGCAATCCCCGGCCATCGGCTGCCGGGTTGGCCTGGGTCTCCAGATCGGCCTTGGCGGCGGCAATGGCGGCATCGCTGTACGGCACACCCAGCTTTTTCATGACCGCCAGACGGGTGCCAATATCGTCATACGCCAATAGATTTTTCTCCAACCAGGGATAGTTGGGCATGACCGATTCGGGTACCACCGTGCGTGGACCCCGCATATGGTTCTGGTGCCAGAGATTGGAATATTTGCCCCCCACCCGCGCCAGATCCGGTCCGGTCCGCTTGGACCCCCACTGGAAGGGATGGTCATACATGCTTTCGGCGGCCAGCGAATAATGACCGTAGCGTTCCACCTCGTCGCGGAAGGGACGGATCATTTGCGAATGGCAGTTGTAGCACCCCTCCCGGATATAAATATCCCGCCCCTTCAACTCCAGCGGAGTATACGGGCGCACCCCCTCCACCTTTTCAATGGTGCTGTCAATGTAGAAAAGAGGGACAATTTCCACCAGGGCACCGATGATGGTCACCAGGATGATGCCAATCCCCATGAGGGGAATATTTTTCTCGAAGATTGCGTGATTCACCTTAATCTCTCCCTTTAAGCCGGAACGCACCCACGGACACGAGACCCCTACGCCCGAACAGCCACCCGTGGCGCGTGACGAATCGTCATCCACAGGTTATAGGCCATCAGGATCGCGCCCAGCAGGAAGATCAACCCACCCACTGCTCGAATGAAATAATAGGGGTGCATGGCATGCACCGTCTCGGCAAACGAATAGGTCAGGTTGCCGAACGAGTCATAGGCCCGCCACATCAGCCCCTGCATGACGCCCGCAATCCACATGGCCACGATATAAAAGACGATACCAATGGTGGCCATCCAGAAATGGAGGTTGATCATGGCCACCGAATGGATGCGGGTATTCCACAGCCGGGGGACCAGGTGATAGAGGGCCGCAAAGGAGACCATCGCCACCCAGCCCAACGCCCCGGAATGGACATGGCCGATGGTCCAGTCGGTATAATGGGAGAGGGCATTGACCGATTTGAGCGACATCACCGGTCCCTCAAAGGTGGACATGCCGTAAAACGACAGGGATATGATAAAAAAGCGCAAAATGGGATCGGTGCGCAGCTTGTGCCAGGCCCCCGACAGGGTCATGATGCCGTTGATCATCCCCCCCCAGGAGGGCAGAATCAGCATGATGGAAAAGGTGGCCCCCAGAGTGCCCGCCCAATCGGGCAGAGCGGTATAGTGCAAATGGTGGGGACCGGCCCAGATGTAGAGAAAGATCAGCGACCAGAAGTGGACGATGGAGAGTCGATAGGAATAGACCGGCCGTTCCGCCTGCTTGGGGACAAAATAATAGACAATCCCCAAAAAGGCCGCCGTCAGGAAAAATCCCACCGCATTGTGACCATACCACCACTGGATCAGGGCACCCTGCACCCCGGACCAGACCGGATAGGAGTCCACCAGGTTGACAGGCACCTCCAGATTGTTGACAATGTGCAAGACGGCCACGGTGATGATAAACGCCAGGAAAAACCAGTTGGCCACATAAATGTGGGGTTCCTTCCGTTTGGCCAGAGTCCCCACAAAATTGATCAGATAGGCCACCCAGACCACCGTGATCAGCAGGTCGATGGGCCAGATCGGCTCGGCGTACTCCTTGCCCTGCACCAACCCCAGGGGATAGGTGATGACCACCAATACCACCACCAGATTCCAGCCCCAAAAGGTGATGGCCGTCAGCAGGTTGGAAAAGAGCCGTGCCTTGCAGGTGCGCTGCACCACATAATAACTGGTGGCAAACAGGACCGAACCGCCAAACGCAAAAATGACCGCCGAGGTGTGCAATGGTCGCAGACGCCCGAAGGAGATGTAGGGCAGGTCAAAATTCAGGAGGGGAAAGGTCAGCTGCCAGGCGAGCAGATCGCCCACCAGAAACCCCACCAGTCCATAGACCATGGCGGCGATGGAAAACCATTTGACAACGGTAAAATCATATTTTTCGGATAGATTGACTGGTGGTGGCACGGCCATCTCCCCTTTGCTTGATACGTGATATTAAAAACGGGCGCAGGATACCCCCATCCCCACTGCTTTCGGACTAAAAATTGCCAAAAAAAAAGGCCTCTGTCAAGTTTATTTTTTGATGAAAAGCAAATTTTGTGTTAGAGTGGTCCCTTCGTTCCAGGCAACCTTTTTGATCGAGTCTCCCATGTCCCCTGATCCCGCCCTGTATGCCCGGTGGCAAAAGATATACCCTCGTTATCAGTCGGGTTTTTTTCGGAATCTCCGTTGGCTGTCCACCCTGATTCTGGTGGGGCTGTATGCCTTTTTGCCCTTTGTCCGTTGGGATCGGGGGGCCGACCTGCCCAATCAGGCGATCCTGTTCGACCTGCCCGCCCGCAAATTTTATCTCTTTTCGTTGACCATCTGGCCGCAGGAAATTTTTTTACTGGCCTTCGCGTTGATTTTTATGGCCATTGCCCTCTTCTTTATGACGGCCATCGCCGGTCGGGTCTTTTGTGGTTATTTTTGTTTCCAGACCATCTGGACCGATCTGTTTCTGCAGGTGGAACGGTGGGTGGAGGGGAGTCGCAAGCGGCGGATGAATCGGGATGTGGAACCCTGGACCTTTGACAGAGGGTGGCGAAAGGGGGTGAAGCATACCCTCTGGCTGCTGATCGGTTGGTATACGGGAGCCATCTTTACCGCCTATTTTGTGGATGCGCCGACGTTGCTTCCGGCCTTCTGGCACGGGACGGCCCCGTTTGCGGCGTGGTTTACCGCCGGTTTTCTGACCATGACTACCTATCTGTTCGCCGGTATGGCCCGGGAGCAGGTCTGCATTTTCATGTGTCCCTATGCCCGTTTTCAGGGGGCCATGTATGACGAGCATTCGCTGATTGTCGCCTATGATGAGGGGGCGGGGGAGCCGCGTCAGGGCAATCGTCGGGATCGTCAGGCGACCCAGCACCGGGGTGAGCGGGTTGGCTGGTGCATCGATTGCCACGAGTGTGTCACCGTCTGTCCCACCGGGATCGATATTCGCAATGGTCAGCAGTATGAATGCATCACCTGCGCCGCCTGTGTCGATGCCTGTGCCTCGGTCCGGGATCGGGTGGGGATGCCCGTCACCCTGATTCGCTACACCTCCTTGAGTGAATTGGGCGGGGGGAAAATTGCCTGGTTCCGCCCCCGCATTCTGGCCTACAGCGGCCTGATGGTCGCCATGTTGGTGGGAGTGGTGGTCTATTTTGGGGTGCGCACCCCCCTGGAGATGACGGTCATCCGCAACCGCCAGCCCATTTTTATCCGCCTGTCGGATGGCGGCATCCAGAACAATTATACCGCTCACATCCTGAACCGA
This sequence comes from uncultured Magnetococcales bacterium, assembly GCA_903913345.1. GTDB lineage: Bacteria > Pseudomonadota > Magnetococcia > Magnetococcales > Magnetaquicoccaceae > Magnetaquicoccus. The sequence goes on from CAIWLA010000599.1 coordinate 5,481, forward strand.
AGCCCCAAACCGCAGCAATATGTCTTGCAGGTTGAAGGGTTGGACCACGCCGCGCTCTCCGTGGCGGCCATCTCCCAAAAAACGGCTGAGGGTTGGCCGGTGTTGACAGTGGAGTCCGGGGAGGTGATGCCCCTGAGCCTTTATTTAAAGCAGACCACCGGACCGGAGCCGATCCAGGAGCAGCAGGCAGTGCGATTTGCCTTGCATGCGGTGGAGAGCGACGGGGGGGCCACCGTCTATCACAGTGTCTTTATTCGACCCAAACCATGAACCAAACCGGGGATCATTCCATGGACACCTCTCTGCCATCCAAACGTATCGAACCGTTCCTGCTGGGGGTCGGTCTGTTGTTCCTGGTCGTCTTTCTGGTCAACGGGGCCTTTGTCTATTGGGCCTTGCACAGCTTTACCGGTCTGGTGACCGACAAGGCCTACGATCAGGGGGTGGCCTTCAACGAGACCATTCAGGCCCAGCAAAAGCAGGATGCCCTGGGCTGGCAGGGGGAGGTGACGACCGTGCTCCAGTCGGGCCAGTCGGGGTCGGTCCAGTTCACCCTGCGCGACCGCTCTGGCCAGCCGGTATCGGGGGCGCGGGTCACGGGTCTGCTGTTTCGCCCGGTGCAGGCGGGCATGGATCAACCCTTGATCCTCGCCGAGGGGCAACCGGGGGTCTACCAGGGGACGGTCACCGTTCCCCAGCCGGGACAATGGGAAGTGCGCCTGGAGGCCACCGCCCCCACCGGCTCTTTTCGCCATGCGCGACGCATTCAAGTTCCCCTCTCTACCCCATAAGCGAGCCAAGCCCATGGACTTTCAGCAGTGGTATGCCTGGAGCAAAAGTGTCTCCCTGGTGATTTTTTTTGTGCTGTTTGTGGCCATTCTGGCCTGGGTCTACTGGCCGGGCAAGAAAAAAGGGTATGACGAGGCGGCCCGCAAAATTTTTGATGAGGAGGAACGGTAGAGGTTGGCGGTGGGTTGCCGTTCTCTTCACCCATACCGACCTTCGATATAATCAGCGGTCTCCGGGCAGGTGGGGGCGAGAAACAGTTGGGCGGTCTCCCCGTGTTCCATCACCCGCCCCATGAGCAAGAAGAGGCACTCGTCACTGGCCCGCCGGGCCTGGGCCATGTTGTGGGTGACCAGAAGAATGGAGTATTCCCCGCGCAAGGTCCAGAGCAGCTCTTCCACCGCCGCCGTCCCTTTTGGATCCAGGGCGGAACAGGGTTCATCCTTCAGCAGGACCGCCGGTTTGACCGGCAGCAACCGGGCAATGCAGAGCTTTTGCTGCTCCTCCAGGGAGAGACCTGCCGTGGCCTTTTGGTGGAGGCGGTCTTTCACCGTGTCCCACAACAAAACCGTGCGCAAAGCGTTCTCGACCAACTCGGCCTCCTCTTGCGGGCTGACTGTCAGGCCGGGATGGCGATGGAGACGATGGCCGAACAGCACATTGTCAAAGACGGAGATGGGAAGCGGATTGGGCCGTTGGAAGACCATGCCCACCTGTTTGCGCAACGGGGCCAGGGCCACATCCGGGCCATGAATGTCATGGCCCAGCACCTCAATGGTCCCCTCGATGCGGACAGTGCCCAGCCGTTCGTTGATCCGATCCACGCTGCGCAAGAGGGTCGATTTGCCACAGCCGGACGGACCGATCAGACTGGTGATGATCCCCTGCTTGATCTCCAGGTTCAGATCGAACATGGCCTGAAAGGCCCCATACCACAGACTCAGATGGCGCACCCGCACGGCGGGGGATAAGGGTTCCGACGGGATCGACGGCGATGGAAAATTCATCGAGCATCTTTTCAAAGTTTTACAACCGGATGCGCCCGCCACGCACCCCCTCCGGGAAATTTCGACAACATGACAGGATCACCTACAACTGGGCGAGTTCCATACACGCTATCAAAATGAAAAAATACATCAATGCCGTTATGGTTGATAAACCCATATGAGTTGTAAGAGATACTCCTAACCTGTGCAGTATATCTTTCATCTATCGGATAACAAAGGTCCGAGCATTTTTCTAAGAGTTTGTCGGCGGTAGGTCGGATATCTTTATTGAAAGAAAGACATTCCGAAATGATAGATATTAAATTCGATCCCAGCGGGGCGAATTGGTGATTGCTTGTTATGAATGGTGGAAAATCGGGCTGAACTCCGCTCATTATCTTGACAACTGCTTGAAGGCCAGCACCAAACGGCTTTTTGCCTGCCAGCAGCTCATACATCATTGCACCCAGCGACCATATGTCAGCGGCGGTGGTGACAGATCTGGGGGTTTCAATGGCCTCTGGTGCCATATACGGCAGTGCGCCAACAGCGGTCCGCGAGTTGGAGATTGTATCATCTCCACCTTCGGCGGCCTGAGCCAGCTCTTCGTCAGCCATTTTTGCAATGCCAAAGTCGGTAATCTTGATGCTTTCTAATTGAAGACCGCCTACAACCATTATGTTGGTTGGCTTTAAGTCTCGGTGTATTACTCCAACATGGTGGGACGCCACGATACCTTTGACAAGATTATGAAGTATGCGGGCGACCAAATAGGGATCAACACAACTGGCCTTTTTTAATATTGACTGATCGAGATCTTTACCGTCAACCAATTCTTCTATAAGATATGCTCGATTATCAGACTCTATATAATCCAGAGTTTTAGCTACGTTGGGATGGTTCACCTTGGACGCGACCACTGCGCTTCGTAGAAATCGTTTCTCAGCCGAAGGGTTCTTTGGCGTTTTCAAGGCAACGTGACGCGAAAGCAAATGATCGAAGGCATTATAGACATATTGCATGCCCCCTTCTCCAATAAACGACTGAACCTTATAGCGATTGGCGATTATATCATATGCACTGTGTGGTCCAGTCATATGATCACCTCTGGGTTGGAAACATCGAATGTAATGAATGCACGTTGATTGTAGGGTCGATTGATTGCCCCTAGTGCCACAACACAGGATCCTGGTATTTCGTCATTTTCCTTCATCACCATGTTATTAATCAATACCTCTCCA
>CAIWLA010000600.1 GCA_903913345.1 uncultured Magnetococcales bacterium
GCCGCCTGTTATCTGGCCGCCGCCGGGGTCGGACGGTTGCTCATCGCTGATGATGATCGGGTGGAGTTGTCCAATCTACAGAGGCAGATCCTGCACACCACCGACCGGATCGGCCAGGCCAAGACCGACTCGGCGCGCCAGACCTTGCACGCCCTGAACCCGGAGGTGGAGGTGATCCCGTTTGCGGCACGGGTGACTCTGGCGACGGTGGATGATCTGCTGCGCCAGGGGGATCTGGTCCTGGATGGCAGTGATTCTTTCGCCACCCGCCATCTGCTCAACGAGGCCTGTTTCCGGGCGGGCAAGCCCTTGATTTCGGCGGCGGTCTTGGGTTTTGAGGGGCAGTTGTCCACTTTTCGCCATGGGGTGGATCCCCAGGCACCCTGTTATCGCTGTCTCTATCCGCACCTCCCCGAGTCGGGGGCAACCCCCACTTGTCGCAGCGCGGGTGTCCTGGGTGCCTTGACCGGTATTCTGGGGGCCTGGCAGGCGGCGGAGGCGATCAAGGAACTGCTGGGGGTGGGGGATTCCCTGGCGGGATCCCTGCTGTTGTTCAATGTGCTGCATGGCCAGGTGCAACGCATCCGGTTTGGCAAAAATCCCGCGTGTGGGGTGTGCGCGCCTGGATGATGAGGGTGGTGCGGCATGGAGAATGAGCGCGAGACGATCCGGGCCATCATGACCCGAATCGCGCTCCTGTCACCCAAAGAGCGGGCCGATGCGCTGGAAAAATGGATGGTGTTGGCTGGGTTACGCCAGTTGGAAACCGTGGTCAAAGAGGAGGTGGAAGAGATGGCTGTTTCAATAGATGTGATGGAAAATGCGTTTCTGCGCGATATTTTTATGAAAGGTCGCCAGGAGGGTGAACAGACAGGCGAGCAAAAAGGCGAGGCGACCATGCTGTTGACCCTGCTCCGGTGCAAGTTTGGTCAGATTGCGGAGTCGGTAGCCGTGCAGGTCACCGGTGCGGACCGGGAACGGCTGGAACAATGGAGCAAAAAGCTCCTGTTCGCCAATTCTTTGGAGGATGTGTTTGCGGCGTGATACCTGGCCAACTTTGGCCAGGATACGCGGACGTGTCCGCCCGATTCCCCTGGTGCAGACGCAGCGGTTATCCGCGCGCTGCAACCCAGGACAGAATGGGGCGGACCTGATCCGCCGCTCCTCAATGTCCCGGTACGGGATCACCGCACCCCACCGCCGTCGTGGAGCACCCTTCCACCTCAAACTGCAATACCACATGCTGGACACCGAAATGCTGTTCCAGCAGCTCGTGAATCAACTGCCGTAACGGGACAGTCCGACTCAGCAGCATGTCGTCCACCTCCACATGTCCTTCAAAATGGACATTATTGTCGTCCAGCATCCACATGTGTACATGATGAATCGCATTCACGCCGGGGATGTTACGCAGTGCGGCAACCACCGTGTCCGGGCTGATATCTTTGGGCGAGCCCATCATGAGAATGTTGACCGCTTCCTTGACGATTCCCCAGCTCTCTTTGAGAATGTAGAGAGAGATCAATATGGTCAGCACCGGATCCACCCAGTAGATGCCCCACTGCTGGATAAACAGGCCGCCTGCCAGTACTCCCACACTGCTGATCGCATCGCCAAACATATGCAGATAGGCGGAACGAATGTTCATGTTGTGTTTGGCCCCGGAGGCCAGCAGCCATGTGCCCAACCCGTTGGCCAGCAATCCCACGGCGGCGACAATCATCATCATCCCCCCTTCCACCGGTTGGGGATGGAGCAGGTGGTCCACCGCCTCCTTGAACAAATAAAAGCAGATGGCAATCAGCGTGGCGGAGTTGAAAACAGCGGCCATCATCTCCGCCCGTTTCAAGCCGAAGGTGTAGGCATCGGACTGACCCCGCTGTCGTAACC
>CAIWLA010000601.1 GCA_903913345.1 uncultured Magnetococcales bacterium
GGATTGGTGAAGAAAGGGGCGAAAAAAAAGGCGAGGCTAACATGCTGACACACCTGTTGCAGCACCGCTTTGGCACTGTGCCTGTCTGGGTCAGTGAAAAAATCGCCAAGGCTGACCCACCGTCTTTGAAAGAGTGGGGACTTCGGATATTTGACGCCCAATCGCTGGATGGTGTGTTTGTGGACAAATCGTAGAACATGGGTATCCGGTTGCCCCAGGCTTGGTTTTTGAGAATTTGAGTCAAAAACTGTCATCAAGTCCCTGGAAACGGTCCCGCAGATCCCGTGATTATGTTCGCGAGTCCCGTCCATTCCAGGTCAACACACACCACACAGATGACTTCATGCTCCCAATAAATGGCCAGGGAAAGGGTAATGCTCATGCTGGCGTTGGGCAGGGAGAGATAAGGACCGGTGATCTGCACCTCGTTCAACCGAGCCATGGCTCGGCGGAACTCGAATTTCCATCCCAGGAGCGCGGGCATCTCGCCCGCTTTTCCCTGGGGGGCATTTTTTTTATCACATGAACGCCTTGAGCCGCTCTTGCAGGGCGGCATCCTTGGCCTGTACCGACTCGGCCATGTCGCGGTGGAAGGCGGCCAGCTTGTCCGCCAGGAGCGGATCGGAGAGGGCCAACAGACGGACGGCAAAGAGCGCGGCGTTGCGGGCACCCGCCGCACCGATGGCCATGGTGGCCACCGGAATGCCACCCGGCATCTGGACCGTTGCCAGCAGGGCATCCAATCCTTGCAAACCGGTGGCGGCGAGGGGCACCCCGATGACCGGCAGCGGCGTGTTGGCCGCCACCACCCCGGCCAGATGGGCGGCGGCCCCGGCCCCGGCGATCAATACCTTCAACCCCCGCTGCGCGGCACTGGCCGCATAGGCATGGGTCCGCTCCGGGGTACGATGGGCCGAAGAGACGGTCATTTCAAACGGAATGGCAAATTGCCGCAAGACCGCCGCCGCCTCCTGCATCACCGCCCAGTCCGAGTCGGACCCCATCAAAATGCCCACCTGTGGTGTGTCGTTCATGGTTGCTCCCGTGCAATGGCCCGATATCCAATATCCCGACGATAATAGACCCCTTCCCAGTGGATGACCTGCGCCGCCGTGTGGGCACGTTGCTGGGCCTCGGCCACCGTTGCCCCCAGGGCCGTCACCCCCAGCACCCGTCCGCCCGCCGTCACCACCTCCCCTCCTTGCCACCGGGTACCGGCATGAAAGCATTGGACTGTATCGGCCATGCGGCCCGCCTGCTCCAACCCGGTTATCCGGTCACCTGTGGCATAGTCACCTGGATAGCCACCGGCCACCAGGCAAACGCAAAGGGCCGGGCGGGGATCCCAGTCGATGGTCATCCCCTGCAACGAACCATTGGCACAGGCCAACAAGAGGGGCACCAGGTCCGAGCGCATACGCAGCAGCAGGGGCTGGGTCTCCGGGTCACCAAAGCGGGCATTAAACTCCAACACCTGGATGCGCCCCTCGTCAATCATCAGCCCGGCATACAGGAGGCCCCGGTATGGATATCCCTCCGCCGCCATGGCCCGCACAACGGGACGCATGACCTGCGCCATGACCTGCTCCTGCAAGGCCGGGGTGAGCAGGGGAGCGGGCGAATAGGCCCCCATGCCGCCGGTATTGGCCCCCACATCCCCCTCACCAATCGCCTTGTGGTCCTGACAGCCTGCCAGGGGAAGGATATGTTCGCCGTCCACCAGGGCCAAAAAGGAGATCTCCTCCCCGCGCAGACAACTTTCCACCACGACCACCTCCCCCGCCTGACCAAAGACGCGGGCCACCATGATGCGCTGGATGGTCTCCTCCGCCTCGGCCAGGGTTTGGCAGACCACCACCCCCTTGCCAGCGGCCAGACCGGAGGCCTTGATCACGATGGGCGCGCCGTGGGTACGGATGTAGGCCAGGGCCAACCGGGGGTCCGTGAAGGAACGATAGCTGGCCGTTGGGATGTCGTGACGGGCACAAAAATCTTTCATGAACACCTTGGAGCCTTCGATCGCCGCCGCCGCCTGGGAAGGACCGAAGACCGCCACCCCCATTTGCCGCAGTTGATCGGTCAAACCCGCCACCAAAGGCCCCTCCGGTCCCACCACCACCAGATCGATTTTCTGTTCGGCGACCCATTCCCGAATGGCCGCCCCCTCCTCCACCGCCAGGGGCAGGCAGGTCGCCACGGCGGCGATGCCCGCATTGCCGGGGGCGCAATAGAGGACATCGACCAAAGGCGACTGGGCCATCTTCCAGGCCAGGGCATGTTCCCGCCCACCCCCACCGATCAATAAAATTTTCATGCCAACTGGAGCCGCTGCACCGCACCGCGTTGGGCCAGGTGGGCATCCAGCAATTCCGTCACATCGGCGGCCGTCACCCGGCCATACCAGACCCCTTCGGGATAGACCACCACCGTCGGGCCTTGATCACACGGTCCCAGGCAAAAGGTGCCGGTGACCTGCACGGTCTCGAACAGATTGCGCCACTCCACCTCGGCCTGAAAGGCCTCGAACAACGGTCGGGCACCCAAAGAGCCACAGGAACCCCGTGGATGCCCCTCTGGACGCTGGTTCATGCAGACCAGAAAATGATGTTTTGGTTTCATTTATATGTGCCTTCCCACAAAATTTTGGATGGAATCTCCATTGTGAAATCCCTTGAGTTGAAAGTCAAGTTCGGGATACAAACGGGACGGGCCAGTCTGAAAAAATTGTCTCAAAAGGGAAAGGGAATCTCTTGCCCTATGGGAAAATCATGATATGCTAATGTTCCCGCTGTCGCCTGGGGATTGTCGTCCGCAGCGCAGCAGATCAAGACAGGAACAGTACGCCCATCTGAACAGCCCGTCCTGGCCCTGTTGGTGGGGCTGTTGTCCCCTGTCCTGTTGATGAGTCGATTCTTTTGCAAATCAATCCCGCCACTGAAGGAGAGCAGTTATGCCGAGTTTTGAACTGAATGGCCAAACCTACGAAACCGACGAAGATGGCTACCTGGTCAATCTGACCGACTGGAGCGAGACCGTGGCCAAGCATCTTGCCGACACGGAGTCCGTGGAGATGAGCGGTCCCCACTGGGAAGTGGTCAATTTCTTGCGCGAATATTATGAGGAGTACAAGATTGCTCCGATGATCCGCATCCTGACCAAGGCGATCGGCAAAAAGCTGGGAAAAGACAAGGGGAACACCAAATACCTGTACGATCTCTATCCCGGTGGACCGGCGAAGCAGGCCTGCAAAATTGCCGGACTGCCCAAGCCGACCGGTTGCGTCTGATCCGTATTGAACGGGTGGTGGCCGGTGCTGCCGACACCGCCTGGCTGTGTGGTTTTTCAAAGCCCGTACTGGAGTTGCCTCTCCGGTACGGGCCTGGATTTGTTGTTTATATTTAATACTCTTTCTTGATGGGGAAGCCGGATGCTCACGAACCTTGCTTACCTCGTTGTGGGAATTTTTGCCCTGGGATTCATACGGCGCATCTGGGTCTATGCCCGATGCTCGGCACCCTTGAAAATTGCCACGACACCCGCACCAACGACGACCATGGGGGTGGTATGGCGTCTTTTTACGGAGGTCGCCTTTTTCAACAGCCTCTTCAAGGGGGACAAGTGGGCGTGGGTGGGCGGTTATCTGTTTCACGGTGCCCTGGCGTTGGTACTGATTCGCCATGTGCGTTATTTCATGGACCCCTTGCCCGCCTTTTTCGCCCATGTCCAGATTGTGGGTATTGTGGCGGGTATTGCCATGGTGGGTGGATTGGGTCTGCTGTTTCTGCGCCGTCTGATCATTGATCGGGTTCGTTACATCTCCTCTCTGGCGGACTATTTCTGGTTGTTGCTGCTGTTGGGTATTGGCGTGAGCGGACTGTTGATGCAGTTTTGCCTCCGACCGGACATTGTGCACATCAAAGTGGCCATGCTGAACATGTGGCACGCGGCCGAACCCCTGCCGATGCTGGTGCCGGGGGACTTCATCTTCCTGGGTCATCTGTCGATGGTGGCGGTGCTGCTGGTGCTGTTTCCATTCAGCAAGCTGATGCATATGGGGGGGATCTTTTTCAGCCCGACCCGCTATCAAGTGGACAATCCCAGAGAACGGAGACATGTCAATCCCTGGGCAAAAAACTAAGGAGTTAACCTGTGGCTGACTATTTTGTTCCAGAACTTCAGGAAGATATCGAGACACCGGCCCTGGCTGTGGGGACCATGGCCCATTTGGCACCCTATCCGGCGGTTGAGAAGCACATGGTGGCCCTGGGATTTCCGGGCAAGCGGGTGGACGATTGGCAGGAAAAGGGGATTGCCAAGCTGGGAGAGATGCTGAAAAAGTATCGTTCTTTGCAGGTCTACCTGGATATATGCGTCAAGTGCGGGGCCTGTGCCGACAAATGCCATTATTATTTGGGCACTCGGGATGCCAACAACATGCCGGTGCAGCGGGCCGAGTTGATGCGGGGTGTCTATCGGCGTTATTTTACGCCAGCGGGCAAGCTGTTGCCGGGGGTGGTGCGTGCCCATGATTTTGACGAAGAGACCCTGCAAAAGTGGATCACCTATTTTCACCAATGTTCCCAGTGTCGGCGGTGTTCGGTCTTTTGTCCTTTTGGCATTGACACGGCGGAAATCACCATGGCGGCCAGGGAGATCATGGACTCCATCGGGGTGGGCCACAAGTACAGCCAGGAGATCATCTGCAAGGTTCATGAAGTCGGCAACAATCTGGGCATTCCCAAGCCGGCCTTGAAGGGCACCCTTGCTTTCATGGAGACGGACACCCTGGAGACCATGGGCCATGAGGTCCGTCTGCCGCTGGATGAGGAGGGGGCGGATGTGTTGCTGGTCACCCCTTCGGCGGATTTTTTCAGTGAGCCGCACATTCAATCGCTGATCGGCTATGCCAAGGTGTTCCATCAGGCGGGCATTCGTTACACCTTCAGTTCCGTGGCATCGGAAGCGGGCAATTTTGGCATGTTTATCGGCAGTTACGAGCAAAAGAGACGGGTTGCCAGCCGCATCAACGAGGCGGCGCGGGCGTTGAAGGTCAAGCGGATTGTGGTGGGGGAGTGTGGTCATGCGTGGCGGGTGGCCTACAGCTTTTGGAACACCCTGATTGGGCCGTTTGATTATCTCGATCCCCGATATCCTGTCCCGCAGCACATGTGCGAGTTTACCCATGAGTTGATCCAGCGGGGAGCCTTGACGTTGGACAAAGAGGCCAACGATGAATATGTCGTCACGATGCACGACTCCTGCAATGTGGCGCGGGCCACCCGGATGGGCAACCGGCCGGGGGGACAGTTTGAGATTCCCCGCGACATTATCCGTGCCACCTGCAACCATTTTGTGGAGATGGACCCGGATACCACGCATGAGAAGACCTTTTGCTGTGGGGGCGGGGGTGGCACGTTGACCGACGAATTGATGGATCTGCGCATTCAGGGTTCCATGCCCAGGATGACGGCTTTGCAGCGGGTCATGAAGCGGGACAAGGTCAATTTCATGGCGATGATTTGCGCCATCTGCAAGGCGCAGTTTACCAAGGTGTTGCCCATGTATCACATGCCCATGGAGACGATTGGCGGTGTTCATCAACTGGTGAGCAATGCCATCCAGTTGGGGGCCAAGAAGGGGATTGTCTGATATCTGGTCCCGGTTGTTGGACGGGATTTTCAGTACGGGGGGCGCGATTTGTCGCCCCCCATTTTTTTTTACGGGAGAAGAGGAAATGCCAAGGGCCAACGGACGACGTTTTGACCAATTGCGGCCGGTAACCATCACCCGACAGGTGAACGAACATGCCGAAGGATCTTGTTTGATTGTCTGTGGTTCCACCCGTGTACTCTGCACGGCCTCGGTGGAGGAGCGGGTTCCCGGCTGGATGCGGGATCAAAATCGGGGTTGGGTCACGGGGGAGTATGGCATGTTGCCCCGTGCCACCCATGATCGCACCTCACGGGAATCCTCCCAGGGCAAGCAGGGTGGGCGGACGTTGGAGATTCAGCGGTTGATTGGCCGGTCGTTGCGTTCGGTGATCAATCTGGAGCAGTTGGGCAAGCGGACCATCTGGGTGGATTGTGATGTATTGCAGGCGGATGGTGGCACCCGCACGGCCTCGGTGACGGGGGGGTTTGTGGCTTTGATGGATGCCTGTTCCTGGCTGAAGGAGAAGGGACGGATCAAGACCCTGCCGGTCACCGATTTTTTGGGTGCCATCAGTTGTGGTCTGGTCGATGGCGCGCCCCTGTTGGATCTGGACTATGGCGAGGATTCCCACTGCGGCGCGGACATGAATTTTGTCATGAACGGTTCCGGTCGGTTTATTGAGGTGCAGGGGACGGCGGAGGGTCATCCTTTCTCCCGCGACGAGTTTGACACCCTGGCCAAACTGGCGGAATCGGGCATTGGTCAGTTGATTGCCCTGCAACGCAAGGTGTTGTTGCAGGCGGTGGAGGGGGCGCATTCATAAACGCGGTTTTCCGAAAAGATGGACACGTCCACGCGAAAGTAGTATAAAGTAGTATGATCTACTATTGACTGCCGATGCGGAGGAATCCATGCAACCAGCCGAGAAACTTTCAATCACCCTTCCTGCCGAGATGGTGCGGGTTATCCGTGACAAAGTCGCGATGGGGAGCTACGGTTCCAACAGCGAGGTGGTTCGCGAAGCCTTGCGCGGTTGGATGGAACGGGAGCAACGTCTGTTGACCCTGGATGCGGCCATCGTCCGAGGCATTGCCGACAGCGAAGCGGGACGGGTGCAGGAGATTGAGGCGGTGCGTGAGGAATTGCGCAACCATTTTGAACCATGAGGGTTGTCATCACGGATGCGGCCAAAGCCGATCTGGTAGAGATTGGTGAAATGATCCGTCCGCACAATCCGACACGGGCGATGGCTTTTGTGGATGAACTCCTGAACCGTTGCATCGCGCTTGCTTGATATGTCCCGTGCCTATCCGCTGGTTCCTCGCTATGAATATCACGGCATTCGGCGTTATGTGTATCGCGATTATTTGATCTTCTATCGTGTCAAGGAAGAGATGGTTGAGGTCATCCACATCGTTCACGGTGCGCGGGATTACGAGGTGCTGTTGTTCCTCGATACGCAGACAAACGATTGATACGGTTTTTCGATCAACCTTTTCCCCCCTGGAACCACGCCCTCAATGCACCATTCTCTGACCCGTCTGGGTCTGCAACAGCGCGATCTTTTTGCGTGCGTTCGGCCCGACCAGGACCACCACCCGATTGGTCGCCTCGGTCACCTGTTCGGCGATGGCGGGCAGTTGGTTGGGGTCCAGTTCGCAAATCCGCTGCCAGGCGGTCGAGAGGGGTTCCATGGCCTCAAACAAGCGATCGGAGAGATACCGTTCGATCAACTCGGCCGGGCGATCCAGGGTGGTGATCAAATGGGCATGCCAGCGGGTCAGGAGGCGGTGCCACTCGTCGGGCTGTGGGGGGGCGGCAGAGAGCCATTGCAACTGCTCCAGCAGGGCGGCAAAGACCGTGGTCAGATTGTCCAACGACACCGTTGCCCCCACCTCCAACATGCCGCTGTCGGAATGGGCCGTGAACGAGGCCCAGACATCATAGACCAACCCACGCTGTTCCCGCAGCGTGGCATGCAGGCGCGAAGAAAAACCATCGTCCAACAGACGACGCAAGGCCGCGACCGGGTAAAACTGGGCATCCTGATACCCCCCGGTGCGAAAAAACAGGGTTAACGTAAATTGGGATGTCTGATCATCCACCGCCACCCAGTGGGGACCGGGTCGCATGGGGGGGGGCGGAGAGGTCGGCGGCTGGCGGCCATTCGGCAAAGAACCCAGGCATTGCTCCACGAGCGCGAGGGCGTGGGCATGTTCCACCGGACCACACAGGGCCACCGCCATGTTGACGCCCCGATAATGGTCCTGCAAATAGGCCCGCAAGGCCGTCTGATCGATGCGCATAATGGCCTCGGGTCGCCCCAGGACCGAGCGGGCCAGGGCATGACCCGGCCAGAGGCAGTCTCCCCCCAACGTACCGGGATTGATATTCTCCCCCCGTTCGTTTTCATCCTCCCGCATCTCCTCCAGAATCACCTGCCGTTCCGTCTCCAGACCCGCCAGGGCCGGTTGGGTAAACATTTCACAGAACAGGGTAAAGCCGGTCACCAGATAGCGGGGGGGCAGGGTGATCCAGTAGGCATTGCTCTCCTGACCGGTGGCCGCATTCATATCCGCCGCCATGGATTCCAGACGGGTGTGCAAGGCGGTCGGGTCCGGGATGGAGCGCGTCCCCTTGAAGAGCATATGCTCCAGAAAATGGGCAATGCCGGCCTGCGCATCCGACTCATAACGACTGCCCGCCCGCACCACCAGCGTCACCCCCACTTCATGCAGCCAGGGCATGGGAAAGGTGGCCACCATCAACCCATTGGGGAGAGTGGAAAGCTGATATTCGGGGTCGGGAATGGGCCATTCCGCCGGGGAAACAGGGGTAAAAGACATGCGTATATACCGGAAAACGAGAAAGAGACCAACACACGGAAGGCATTGTATCCCAGAAATGGGGCGTTGTCCTGAAAGAAACAACAGCAACCCAGGCAATCCCCTGGTCACTCCCTGAGCAGTCGGAACGCACTTGCGGTTTTTTTTCCACTGCACACTATTTACTGTTGCATGTTGCAACAGTTTCAGATTAAATGGTGCAACGTTCTTTGCGGAGGGCGTGCGGTTTTTATCCAGCCAGTCACGGCCCGACACCAGGAGAGACTAAAGAACATGGCTCAACGTCATTATCGCCTGATCGTTGTGATGGATCCTTTGCCTTCTGGAGAGTCCATGGTGCGTCAACTGGCGGCGGTTGTTCGTGATTACAACCCCAGGGATCTGCTCTGGGTCACAGTGTGCGATGATGTGGGGATGGGTTTCGAAAGCTGTCACGTCCCGTTTTTGACCCCCCTGGAATGGCAGAGGCGGACACAGGCGGATCTGGCTTCCCGCCTGCGGGATCTGTTGCAACGCATCGGAATGGATCAATGTAACTTCAGGCTGTTGTCGGGATCCCCCAACCAGGTCATGGCCGATCTGGCCGAGGAGTGGGGAGCGGATTTGATTCTGGCCAAAGAGGCGGATGTAGGCAAAATCACGGGCCGCGACCGGTTGGGCTGGCTGTGGCCATCGGTACCCATCCCCTGCGCCATCCAGACGGTGTTCCTGGCCCCCCCCTGGTGGAAACGACTGTACGCCGTGTTAAAAAAAGTTGATTTTTATCGTGAGCCACTCGTTTTCCCAAGGAAGGGTTGACCGCTTATCCCACATCCAACCGGTCTTGCCTGTGGCAACGGTTGCCCTTTCCGATGGTTATCGGGATGGGAGGCTTTTGGATCCTTCCTGTTTCTATTCACGTTTCAGATTTCAGAAAGAGCAAACCATCATGACACGCTGGACAAAGACAATCTTGGCAAGTGGACTATGCCTCGCTGGTGGACTGTTGGCCGCCGAGGGGAGCACCGCCGAAGCGGTTGTGGCGGCGGGTCAGGCGGTGACGCCCTGGTGGGTATGGGCAGTGGCCCTGTTTGTGACCTCCTTTTTTCTGGGCATTGTGGCGGTATTGGGAGGTGTGGGGGGCGGGGTATTGTTTGTGCCCATTGTGGGCGGTTTCTTTTTTCCCTTTCATCTGGATTTTGTCCGTGGTGCGGGGTTGATGGTGGCCCTGGCCGGTGCCCTGGCCGCCGGACCGGGTCTGCTCAAGAGCGGCATGGCCAACCTTCGTCTGGCGATGCCCCTGGCGGTCATTGCCTCGGCCTCGGCCATTGCCGGGGCCATGATGGGGCTGGCCTTGCCGACCAACGTGATCCAGACGGCCCTCGGCCTGACCATTCTGGGTATTGTGGCCCTGATGTGGGCCGCGAAAAAGTCCGAACGACCGGATGTTCCCAAAGCCGATCCCATCTCCAGTGCCCTGGAAATTCATGGCGTTTTCTTTGATGCCTCCCGGAACCAGGAGATTGACTGGCAGGTCCATCGCACCCCCATGGGGCTGCTGCTGTTTGTGGTCATTGGCATCATGGCGGGGATGTTCGGTCTGGGGGCGGGTTGGGCCAATGTCCCGGTCTTGAACCTTTTGATGGGTGCCCCCCTCAAGGTATCGGTGGCCACCAGCAAATTCATGCTCTCCATTGTCGATACCTCGGCCGCCTGGGTCTATATGAACAAAGGGGCGGTCCTGGCCCTGATTGCCGTCCCTTCCATTCTGGGTATCATGCTGGGATCCCTGGTGGGGGTGCGACTGCTGCGACGGGCCAATGCCTCTGTGGTACGCAAAGTCGTCATCACCATGCTTCTGTTCGCGGGTTCACGGGCATTGATGAAGGGGCTGGGATTTTAGTCTGTTCCGATCCCGAATCCAACGATTGCGGGTCCAGGGAGGTCATCCCCCCGAAAAACAATCTCTTCCTATTTTCTGCACACAGAGAGGATTGCGCATGGCTGATTATACGTTTGACCCCAAATATGCCTCCGAGGAGCAGTTGGCCTATGCCCGGATTTTGGACCTGGGCTGGAAGTTGGGTTTTGTCTTGATGCTGGTTTTTTTTGGCCTCTACGTCTCTGGCATTCTGCCTTCCCACGTCTCCATGGCGGATCTCACCCGTTACTGGGTTTTGCCGGCCGATCAATATTTGCACGCCGTCAACGGTCCCACCGGTTGGCATTGGTTGGATCTGGTCCATAAGGGTGATTATATCAATTTTATCGGCATCGCGGTGCTGGCGGGGGTGACGCTTGTTTGCTATATCCGGGTTTTGCCCCTGTTTTTGAAAAAGGGTGACAAGGTCTACAGTGCAATCGTTATCGCGGAGATATTGATATTGATCCTGGCGGCCTCAGGCATTCTGGGTGGTGGTGGTCATTGATGATTTTTTGGCAGGGGAGAGGATGAAATGAGTGCTGTTGAGCCGCTTTTACCCACTGGCCGGTTTTCCCATATTTTATTGGCGACCGAATGCTCCGAGTTTTCCAGGAGTGCTGAAGAGTTGGCCATTGCCCTGGCTTTGTCCTTCGGCGGACGGGTGACGGTCATGCACATGGTGGTTTCCAATCCGGAATATGACACCCTGGCCATCGACCTGGTCAAACAGCATGAGACAGAGGCCTGGCAGTCGCTTGATATGGTCCGGGCACGCCTGGAGGGTCAGGGCATCTCGTGTACTGTCCTGGTCAAACGGGGGATCCATCCCCATCAGGAGATCATTGAAGCAGCGACCGAAATCAGGGCCGATCTGGTGATAATGGGTCGGCGGGGCCGACGGGGATTGGCCCGTTTGATGGTGGGGGATGCCACAGCACGCGTAGTGGCCCAGTCGCCCTGCAAGGTGTTGGTGGTGCCCAGGGGGGCCACGCTGTGGAAAAAAACCATTTTGCTGGCCACCGATGGTTCCCGTTACAGTGATCGGGCCGGCGTGGTGGCGACCATACTGGCCAAACAGTTCGGCCTGCCCCTGCGGGTGATCTCGGTGGTGGAAAGCAAGAGCCGTGTCAATCGTTTGGCCACAGCGGTCGGGGCGGTGGAACGGGTGGTGGCCCATGCCTCCGATGCCGGGGTGCCGGTGACCGGTGAGGTGGTGGAGGGTTATCCCACCGTGGATGCCATCGCCCAGGAGGTGACAATGTGCGGGGCCGATCTGGTGGTGGGCGGAAGTCATGGCCGCACCGGCATGGAACGGGTCTTTCTGGGCAGCGTGATGGAACGGTTGATCGGCCAGATCGCCTGTCCGGTGTTGGCCATCACGGGGGGGTAATTCCAATTCTAAAACAAAAGTGCAATAATTGCGGGTCCAGGGAGATCATCTCCCTGGTGGGGTCCAGGGGCAAGGCCCCTGGCGGGGTTCTGGGCAACACCCCGATATGGCAGCGTACTGGGGGCTCCGCCCCCAAACCCCCGCCGGGGACCGTGACGGTCCCCGGACCCCTGCAATCGTTTTAAAAATTGCATGATTGATATGGAAACAGAACAAGAACCGCGCTACCGCAGGAGGGCGGACCAGTCGCGTCCGAGGGTTCTCTCCGTGCCCGTTCCCACGGCATCGTAGAGGGCGTGGGTTCCCCCCAGCATCTGCCCGCCATCCCTCGTCAATGGCCGCAAGGCGAAGGATGCGCTCCCCATGCCGGGCCGTTCTCCCAGGAACAATGACAAAGGCATGGAGACAAAGATCCCCTTGTCGAAGGCCCCCTCGCCGAATTGCGCCGGGGTCACGTTGGTAAAGGTGCTCCAGACCCCCGCCACAAATCCAGAGGGAAAACGGCGCGAAATTTCAAAGGTGGCCCCCTTGTCCCCCGCCAAATAGCGACCAACATGAAGGCCCAATTGAGTGTCGTAAGAGTCAAACAAATAATAGAGGGAACCATGCCCCGTGACAATCGCATAATCGAGCAGATCGAACCTCTGGTCGTAGCCTCGCTGTCTGGCATACCAAAGATCGCTGCCGATGGCCCACGGCTTGTTCATCGGTCGATACAACACCTCGCCACCGACACCGGCAAACATCTCCTCCAGCAGCCCGCCACCCGCCCGACCGTACCAGTCATGGCCGAAATCCCAAAATTTTTCCGCTTTCAGCATGGCCAAACTGTCTTTGCCCTCACGAAGATATTGTGCAATATCCGAACGCACGTGGGGCAGGAGCGAATCCGAAGTCCGCTCTATTTTGTCCAGGTTGCCATTAAGACCTTTGGAAAGCACGGATTTCAAGAAGAAACCATCGGGCAGGAGCAAAACAGCGCCCACGTTGGCATTCACCTGATACCGATAGGGCTTGTCTGGGTCCATCAGATGCTGTTTGAGATTGGGATACACATTCCAACTAAAACGGGGATAGGCGTCGGGATAGCGTGTCGCCTGGATGGGCACTCCCCCTTGACTCTCCTTGACCTGGGCGTTCAGCCAAACCTCTTCGGTACTGCTCTGGAACTGTTCAGCCTTTTCCAGGTTGCCACGGCGGAGGGTGACCCGTGTCACCTCGGCTTCATGCGTCAGTTCGATCACGGTAATGGCTTCAACCGTTGGTGGAAGATAATGGGTGGCTATGCGCGCGACACGCCCGACCACTTTGAGCCTTCTCTGGTAGGTGCCCGACTCGACAAATACCTCTGCCGAGTGCGGATGGTGCGGCGGTATCAATCTCAGGGCGATCGGATGGAATTTTTCCTTTTCCAAGGCGTCGAACAACGGTTTGGCGACCTGCTGCTCCTGTTCCCGTTTTTCTGCGGGCGGAACACGAACAGACGGCAGAGGGGAGACGGCGGGTAACGGTTCCACAGGATCGGAGAGAGCCGATGGTGGCGGAGTGACACGGGTGAAAGGGTCGAACGGCAGTTCGGTGGTCGCGGCAGGTGGAGGAGCGATGGCATGGACAGAAACGGGGGTGAATGGACGAACCGCCACGGGGGTCGGCAGAGGATCGTCCAGAGTATACTCTGGCAGTCGAGAGACATTGCCCCCAAAAGAGAGGCGCAACATGGCGGCCGAACCTTGCTCGAATCCCAAGCCTACCTCCAACCAGGGATGCGGTTGATAAGACAACCCGACGTTGATTGGGGTCTTGTCCTGGAAACGATGACCGTAGAGAGAGCGTTCCAGGGAATGGGCATCCCCGGTCCATTCCGCCTTGAAGGCCAACCCCTGGATGGGAGTGAAGTACTCGACCCCCCCAAACGGAGCGGTCCGGCCGGTAAACCAGTGTCCCAAACCAAACAACGGTGTGTTTAAATTGCGATCGCCCC
>CAIWLA010000602.1 GCA_903913345.1 uncultured Magnetococcales bacterium
CCTCATGCTGTGGTCCTTCCCTTTCAGATCGTCCAGGCTCATCCTCTGGAGATCCCATCCAAAACCGTCCTGGCGGAATCCATCGCAACCGCTGGGAAACGGACTGGCCATGCTTGGACGGAATGGCTATTCTTGCCCACAGTCCAAAACGATCCCGCCCTATAGCGTCGGCCCAGGCTGGTTTGGTGATCTGTCCAAAGGTTAGCTGTTCACAATCGCTTTCGACATGAAAAACGGCACCACGCGGCAGGGGACATGCCGTTCTCTTGCGTTCTCCCTCCAGCACCAGTACCGCTTCGCTCGGCGGATTCGGTCCTGTCCGCCGCGCTACTTGGCGGACGGACGCCGAGTCTATCGGCTCTGCTGCTGCTCGACTGAACTGGCTCATTGGGACTCGGGAACAGCGAAAACCGATGGTGGGAAAGCAGGCATCGGGTTGGTCGCGGTCGCGACTCGCCGCCCGAATGTTACGGGCATCGATAAGCCATGACCCACCGCGCACAACTCGCCCTCCTTCGTCGTTCGTCAGATTTATGGGATCGTTCATGACATCCAAGTCATATTTTCGATCCCCATCCCGGCACCATTCATACACATTACCTAGCATGTCGTATAGTCCCCAAGCATTGGAAATTTTCTGGGCCACCGGGTGTGTCTCGCCGCCGCTGTTACCTGGGTGCCAAGCAATAGAATCAAGTTCAGAAGCATAAGTTGCCACCTCGGTCCCGGCGCGACATGCATATTCCCACTGTGCCTCGCTGGGCAAGCCCAGTTCCAAGCTGGGCAGCAATGCGTTAATCCGAGAAAGAAATTTCTGGACATCGTTCCAACTCACACGTTCCACCGGTCGGTCCGGGGATTGAAACTTGCTCGGATTGTTCCCCATCACCGCCAGCCAAAGGGCCTGGGTGCAGGGGGTATCGAACAGCCAATAGCCATGGCTGATGGTCACCTTATGCTGTGGTCCTTCGTCGGGCCATCGTCCAGGCTCATTTGGTGGAGAGCCCATCAAAAACTGCCCAGGAGGAACCCATCGCATGCGTTGTCTGACTCCCTCGATGACAAAGTTTACCCATACCCCGAATTTATCTCGGCCCCATTTTTTGGCCCAAGAAGGTGGCACGCCAGCCTTCCAGAAGATGGACTCCACGGCTGGCGGCCCAATGCGCAAAACCCCGTTGCGGCTTTTGATGGTTCCGAGCCAACTACCTTTTTCCACATCTGCGACCAATCGGTTACCCCGTTGACGCAGTTCGATGGTAACTGGATGTTCATGCACGGCTGGCAACAGCGCGGGATCAATGTCGGGCGGCAGGGGATACTCTGGGTTATCCCTAAAAGCCTCCAGAAACATCTGTTGCTGCGCGGACCGCAATTTGGGATCATCCTGGGCGTAATAGGCCGGTGAAGCTCGGCCAGAGACACGTCGGTACCACTCTGGGCCTATCAGCGATTCCGCCAGTTTCGGTGCCCATTGGATGAATCTCTGTTGGGCTGCGGGCAAATCATTTTCCTGGATCGATTTAGGCAGATTATTTAGTGCTTCTGAAGGCAGATTGAGCAACTCCTCGTACCACACCTCTGGGGCCAGACCACCACGCCACGCATGCAGGCATTCGATCATTTTTGCCTGCAACTGGAGATCTTCTGTCTGTTGCAATGCCTCCCGCAATCGTTTAGCCTCAACCGGGTCCAATGTCGCAGCCACCCGGGAGCGACCGACCAAAACGCGATGTCGCCAAAGATCGGCTTCGGTGCCCGCATCGGTCGTACCACCCAAAAGCCGACGTACATCCCGTAACAAACCCGGCTCGATCCGGATGGCAGGAGAGAGCAGTCGCAACAGGCGTTCCACTCGCGCATCCAACTCAGAGGCAGAAAGACGCGGACCAGATGCCCGACTCTCCCAGGACACCAACCGCCATGGTCGTTGATGTGCCGGCAGCCAGCGGGAGGCTGGCGCAGGAGTCAGGGCCACAGGACGGCAGTGGGCATGGACCAACCGGTGACCAAATACACTCCAACGAACCGCAAGCTGTACTGCGTCCCCGGCCAGAGAACCAAGATCCCCCAGGACCACAACCAAAGAGTCGGGTGCGGGCAGACGATAGTCCTGGAACTCTCCCTGTGGACTCAGCATCACCAAGTCGTCAAGACCGTCAAATGCCAGGGCAAAACCAAGCGCATGATGGGGAAAAAGGGCAGACAGCTGTCGAGCTACCCGTTCCTGGTCATCCTGAAAGGGAATCAGGCGTTCGCTGCGATCGACGATAATCTGCAAATTGTTGCCCCAATGCAACCGAGAGATGCGCGGCAAATGTTGCAAGTTGCGTCCCTTTGCTATCCGGCGAATCAAAGAGTCAATATCCGGTGTCTTGCCTGGGGTGCGCTTTGCAAACCCGGCTCGCAATCGCGGCACCATCGCGCTCCAGCGGCACAGTTCGGTAACCGGTGGTTGTGTTGGTAGCAAGGTATTGTTTTTATCCTGCGCTTTTTGCCGAGAAGGGGCGACCAGAGGTCCACGACTCTCATATCGCTCCAGAACCCAGAAGGGTGTTGCCGGTTCGAGGGGGAGTTCGTTTTGTTCCGTAACCGCAACCGGCTGGGATGGAACAGGCTCAGATGCTTGGGGTGATGCTTTGATCCCCTCATGCTGCGCTGGTCCATAACCCATTAGATTCGCCATGACCACCATTCCATCTGCCCCGCCTGTTTGGAAGGCAAACAGCAGATCGGAATAGCCACAACTACCACGGGGAAGCCGGTAATCAGTCAGGCCACTCATATCTCGACGTATTTCTTTAGGGTGTAGTGTGCTACCACATCAAGCAGTGCCAACTGTTTTGTGGTCATTTTTTCCATGTCCAGCACAGCTCTCAATAGGTCGAGGTATTCCGCTTGTCCCGGACGTGGGGTGACTTGGGCCTCTATGGCGGCGTGGCGGTCTTTACAGAGCATTTCTGCTGCCCGTTTCAGTACCGTCTCCGCTGCTTTGGGAAAATGGGCCCGGCCGCGCTGCATCAAAAAGTCGGTCAGCTCACTTTCATCTTTTGGCAGACTCAGACGCAGCACCAGACAGCGACGCAGGAAGGCATCTGGCAGTGCCCGTTCTTCGTTGGTGGTGATGACGACCAGAGGCAACGTACCCTGGACGCGCACCGGTTCGATGCGTCCCTGGGGAGTAAAGGCCCGGGTTCCCAGAGCCTCCAGCAAACCGTTGGGGGTCTCGGACTCTGCCTTGTCAATTTCGTCTAACAACAAGACGCTGCCGTTATGCCATACCCCGCCATCTGGTTGCGGTGGCGGCGGGAGATTGACCTTCTGACCCTGCTTCTCTCCCCCCGCCCAATCGAATGCCCACCAGAGAGGGCCAGGTTCCAGATAGTTTTCCACCGCCAGAACCGTTTGCACCTGATCAGAGTGTTTCGTGGCACCTGCCAGTTGGGCATCGGCCAGTCGACCGACGGCATCGAAACGCCACATCAGGTCGCGGGATTCAGTATGCGAATCGATGACATAGGAGACGAATACCCGACCCAACTGTTTGGCCGCCGCCCGTGCCAACTGGCTTTTTCCAGTACCAGGTTCCCCTCGAACCAACAATGGACGCCCGGACGCAATCGCTGCGTTGATGGCATGAATCTCCGTGCTACCCAAAAGATGTACCCGATCTGCCAGACTGTCCGAAGTCTGGAATTCAACCTGGATATGGGATGTGCCCTCTGGGGGTAAGTCGATGCGATTATACGCAGTCATAGCAAATTTCCTACAGCAATAGTGAACGGATTTCATCAAAAAGGGTTTGGTGCTCTCCCATCATCCGTGTGTCCAGCGTAACGATAGCCAGAACCGGATACCGGGCTTGGATGCGTGCGATTTGCTCTCGGTATCGCACCCCTGTGTTGCCGTTTGGTATCCAACCGATGAGATATACTCGGGTGCCCTTCTTAAAAAAGTACGCAATCCGCCGAGCAATCAGGTCATCCTTGTGGTTTTCTATCACAGATGTGGCTTCGGCGGGAAGCTTGACTGTCCTGAACAAATCGTCACGCAAATCCTTCTCAGTACTTTCCTGCGGTCCACCTTCCGGTTGTTTAAAATCCACACTATATAAACCCCTCGGAAAACAATGGGGGTCGCTGATTTCTTTCCATGCGACTGCACGATTATCGATACCGGCCAGAACAATCTCAGCAAATGAACCAAGACCAATCG
>CAIWLA010000603.1 GCA_903913345.1 uncultured Magnetococcales bacterium
CATTTCCAGGGGGTGGCCACGGTGGTGGCCATTTTGTTGAATCTGGTCCGTCCCGATCGCCTTTTTTTGGGGTGGAAAGATTATCAACAGGTGATTTTACTCCGCAAAATGGTGCATGATCTGGCCATGCCGGTGGAGGTTGTGGGGGTGCCCACGGTGCGTGAGGCGGACGGTTTGGCCCTCTCCAGTCGCAATCGGTATCTCTCGCCCGCTGAACGACAGCAGGCGGTGGGCATCCAGCAGGCGTTGGAGGCGGCTCATGCGACGCGGCGATCCGGGGAGGTGCGGGTGGAGGCGTGGGTGTCGTCTGCACGTCAGGTATTGGCAGCGTTTGATATTCGGGACATCGATTATGTGGAGGTGCGTGATGCGGAGACCTTGAATCCGCTGCCCACACCAGACCAACAGGCACCTGGGCGCGATCCGGTCCTGTTGATTGCGGCTCGGGTGGGTTCGACGCGTCTGATTGATAATCGGGTTCTCTCCTTGACATGAAAGATAAGGGAAAGGGAAACAGGGGATGGAGCTTTCTTTGTTGAAGTGCAAGATTCACCGGGCCACCGTGACGGAGACGCATGTGGATTATGAGGGATCCTGCGCCATAGACGAAACCCTGATGGTCGCAGCGGGGTTGCGTGAGTTTGAGCAGATTCACATCTGGAACGTGACCAATGGGGAACGGTTGATCACTTATGCCATTCGTGGTCGGCGGGACAGTGGCATGATTTCGGTCAACGGTTCGGCCGCCCACAAGGCCAATGCGGGCGATATTGTCATTATCGCCGCCTTTGCCCAGATGGGCGAGCGGGAGGCGGAGACTTTTCAACCGTATCTGGTCTATGTGGACGACCAAAACCGGATTCGCACCGTTGGCCGTGTCCTGGCCGATCCTTCGCACTGACTCTGGCCCTTCCATGTCGCTCATTGACCATACGGCCGAGATTGTCAAGGCCTATCTCTCCCGGAACGAGGTGCCGCCCCAGCATCTGGCCGAGGTGATCGAGACGGTCCATCAGACCCTGATGGCCCTGTCCCGTGATCCGGTCGTTCCCTCTGAGGAAAAACCCTCTCTGCCCTCTCCCCCGGACGAGGCCGAGTCGCCTGTTTTTGTACCATTCGTGCCGATTGAGCAGGCCGTGACCGAGGAGAGCGTCATCTGTCTGATTTGCGGCAAGGCGGGTCAGTCGATGCGGGGGCATCTCACCAAAACCCATGGAGTGGACATTCCCACCTATCTGGCTCGTTATGGTTTGCCCAAGGATTTCCCCCTGGTGGCTCCGGCCTTTTCGGCGGTCCGTCGGCAACTGGCCATTGCGGCCGGGGCGGGAGAAAAATTACAGGCGGGGCGGGAACGGAAGGCAACGCGCGAACGATAATCGTTTTTAAAGGATCGTGGGGGTCCGGGGGGGATCATCCCCCCCGGTGGGGGTTTGGGGGCGAAGCCCCCAATTCGAGGGGTTAGCGGCAGGCACTGGGTACGAACCGTCCATCGAGGGTGCTGGTGCAGGCCCAGGCGATGCTGCCGTTGTTGGCCGTGCCGGTCAGGACGATCGTTTTGCCGCTCAATTCGGCGTCCACGGCATTGAAGGTCACGGTGATGACATTGTTGGCGACCGCCACCGAGGTGACATATTTGCCAGAGATGTCCGTGGAGGTGGCCAAACCGGCTGTGGCGTTATCCTTGGGCCAGGCCGAATTGCTCATGAAGTATTCGGCGGTCGCCTGTTTGGCACCGGCTGAGAGGCTGATCCCTTCTGCCGCCTTGGCCCGCACGGCATAATCCTTGTAGGCCGGGAGGGCCACCGCCGCCAGAATGCCGATGATGGCAATCACGATCATTAATTCGATAAGGGTAAAACCTTGTTGACGCATATTCTTGGACATGGTTCCTCTCCTGAGGTGAATGATGATGGAGTCTTGTTGAGACTGGCTGGCCGAGTCCGGCCCCCCGTTAAGAGACATTGAAGCAACCCCCGTACCAAAAAACAAAACCATTTTTTTTCAGTATGTTAGAAATATTTCTTCCCCTTTTTCCTCATTTTTTCCGAATGGATTGTCTGAACGACCACTATTTTTACACTGTATGACAAAAAAAATGTCACCCACCCCCTTTTTCCACGATCAACACAAAGATCCCCTCCTCTGGTTCCAGGCTCACCACCCGGCACCCCTCTTCCTGGAGGGAACGGGGCAGATTGTCCAGCGGTTCGCCCGGATTGAGGCGGATGCCGAGTCGGGATCCCGTGGTCAGGGTTTCCAGTGCCAATTTGACCCGGACGAAGGTCATGGGGCAGACCTCGCGGGTGATGTCGATCCAGGCATCAGGCATGGGAATGATCGCAGCAGGCAGGGCAGACCGGATTTTTTTGGACGGGCATGGCGTCATATCTCCCCTCTCCCGGATAGAACACCAGGGCACTGTACCACAGGCCGTGGGTGTTGTCGAGCAGGGACTTGATGGTCTCCATGGCCAGGAGGGAACCGATCACCCCGGCTCCCAGGCGGGTCAGGATGGGATCAGGGGAGGGGGGGGCAGGAGCCGTTGCACAAGACCATTCCGCACACAGCAGGCAGGGGGCGCGGGGATCGTGGCCGGCCCGTGTGGTGGCCATGGCGTAGAGAGGCCCCATGGGCCAGCCAGCCAACAGGGTTTTCCCGGCCTGCAAGGCCCCCTGGTTGACCCTCTGCCGGGTGGCCGGTTCGCCATCTGCCAACACGGCGACCGTCCAGGAGGTCATCTGTCTGGTGGTCTGCTCCGGCGAGGAGGGGGTATCGA
>CAIWLA010000604.1 GCA_903913345.1 uncultured Magnetococcales bacterium
ACAACGCTTTCCATGCCCAACGATCCACCCGAAAGATGTTTACGTCAGACGTTTGTACCAGAGTCGGTCGGCGATGTCCAGACGAAAACAGTACCTCCATGATTCTGCATCGTTTCCTGCCTGGAACAAATTCACCCTGAACATGCAGCTTGCACATAAACATCGAACACGGGATACTGTCAGCGACTGCGATCTCCAGCGATTCGCCCGATTGTCTTACGTGAAGGTGACACCATGCTCTGCCAACTGATTGTCGAAAATATTGCCCTCATCCCGCACATGGACCTGGAATTCAATACGGGACTGACCATCCTCACCGGTGAAACGGGTGCTGGAAAGTCCATTATTATCGACGCATTATCATTGGTGCTGGGCGAACGGGCCGATACGACACTGATCCGATCTGGAACAGAACGCGCCACCGTGCAAGCCTGTTTCCGACTGCCACCCTCCCATGCCGCCATCCCATGGCTCCGCGAAAAGGCCCTGGGTGAACCCCACCATACCACCCACAATCAGACCGAAGAAGAGTTGTTCCTGCGCCGTGTGCTCTCCACCAATGGCCGCAGCCGGGCGTTCATAAACGAAATGCCAGTGCCTCTGACCACCCTGGCCGAGTTGGGTGCCATGCTGGTGGAAATTCATGGCCAGCACGACCATCAAACACTCCTGGACCCCAATGCCCATCTGGCCATTCTGGACGAGTTTGCCAACCATCCCGATCGGATGCAAGCGGTCAAAAACCATTTCGAACGGTGGCATGCCATCACCACCGAACAAAAAAATATCCGCCAACGGCAAACGGATGCCGCCGATCGCCAAGCCTTCCTGGCCTTTCAACTGCGTGAACTGGAAGCAGCCGACCTGAAACCAGGCGAAATGGTCGAACTGGAACGACACCGATCCCGACTGGCACACGCCACCCGACTGGCACAAGCCGCCAAAAACGCACTGGATTTGCTGCTGGAAAATGCCCATCCCGCCACCACCCTGACGGGACGCGCCGCCAGTGAACTGGAAGCCGTTTCAGAACTGGACCCCTCACTGGAACCCATCGCCACCACCGTGCGTTCCCTCCAGTATGAACTGGATGACGCCGGGGAACGGGTCCGGGATTACCTGGAGGCCCTGGAAGTGGATCCTGCGCAACTGGAATTCCTGGATGATCGTCTGGACCTGCTCCGTCGTCTGGCCCGCAAACATCGACGAGAGGTGGAACAGTTGCCCGCATTGATGCAGGAGTGGCACCAGGAGATGGAACAACTGGAGACCGCCGAAGAGCGGGAAAAACAACTGGATCAGGCCTGTGCTGAGGCCAAAGAGGCCTACCTCCAGGCGGCTGGTCACCTGGGACAATCGAGACAGGCCGCCACCATCCGCCTCGCCCAGGCCGTGGAACACCAGTTGCAGGATTTGCACATGCCCAACGCCCGCTTTGTGGCCACACTCCAACCCGGCAAGGGCGAACCACGGCATTCCGGACAGGAAGATGCCCTTTTCCAGGTCAGCCCCAACCCCGGCGAACCCTTGAAACCACTGCATCTCATCGCATCCGGCGGAGAACTCTCCCGAATCACCCTGGCCATCAAAACCACACTGGCCCATTTCCTGCCGGTTTCAACGCTTATTTTTGATGAAGTCGATGTGGGCGTCGGGGGTCGGGTCGCCGCTGGCATTGGGGCCAAAATGGCACACATCGCCCAGGAACGACAAGTCCTGGCCATCACCCATCTGCCCCAGGTGGCCGCCTGGGGTATGCACCACCTCAAGGTGGAAAAAAGTACCCTCGACAACCAGACCACCGTGACCGTCACCCCACTGACCCAGGAGACGCGCATCGAGGAGTTGGCCCGCATGTTGGCCGGCGAGCAGATCACCACACCCGCCCGGCAACACGCCCAGGAACTGCTCAATATGTGCCGCAGCGGAACAGAATACCTGGAGGCTTTACAAAATCTTCCGGTGTAGATCGATCAGGGCGGCCCCCGCCAGCAACAGGAGATAACTGCCGCCCTGCGCGAGGACAAACAACAGATCCTCCCCGGTGCCAGTGCCATAGGCCAACCATTCCGACCGGGTGAATCGATCCAGACTGGGCAGGAGAAAGGCAATGACATTCAGGATACCATTCACAACCAGCCAAGAGAGACCCTGCGGCATGAGGGCACCCTGCCCGACCCCCTGGAGGCCGGCCAGGGTTCTGGAAAGCAGATAAAAAAGCAGGACAATCAAAAAAGCGGCCGGAAATGAACGGATGGTCAACTGCACCAGAAAACTGAAGAGCATGACAATCCAGAGTTCCAAAAGGAGCGATCCTCCCCACAAGGCCACCTGGACGGGCTGGGCGAAAAAGATCAAAACGGCAGAGAACAGCCCCACCATCCACAAAACCAGCACGG
Organism: uncultured Magnetococcales bacterium; assembly: GCA_903913345.1. Lineage (GTDB taxonomy): Bacteria > Pseudomonadota > Magnetococcia > Magnetococcales > Magnetaquicoccaceae > Magnetaquicoccus. The sequence goes on from CAIWLA010000604.1 coordinate 2,400, forward strand.
CATAACCGGCCAGTTTGCCCCATAAATAGGCGGTGCGCGTCAATGGCAACGAAAACAGCAGCTCCAATCCCTTGTCATGCTCTTCCCGGAATTGGCTGTGCAGCAGATACAAAGCGGTCAATACGGCGGCAGACAAACGCAAAAAGGCCCCCAGAAGCGCGCTGCGCAGCGACCCCGCCTCCGTGATCACCAACGCTCCGGCAAAACCCGCCAAAGACAGCCCCACCAGCACCATCCCCAGGACGACCCAAAAAAGCCGGTGGCGCACCCCTTCCCGTATGGTCAAGGCGGCCAGAATCAACACAGGAGATCGGGCGTGAACGGAGAGGTGCGGCATCGATTTCTCGGTATCGTCAGAGCCAACCCATGGATGGAGACCGTTGCGGATTACAGAAGGGCCATCCCCAACAAAACAGCCGTCGGCAGGAGCAGCAAGAGCAGATCCCGCCAACCCAACGCCGTGTTTTGCAAGAGGACAAAAGGCAAACCTTCCGTCATGCCACGCATGGACAATGACTCTTCTTGTCCACGTGCCACAGACAACAGCCGGAAAAGCAGGGCCTCCCCGCCCTGGGCTGTGCGTTGCAGACGGGCACGCCAATCGGTGGGTGTGGTACAGGCCAGACGCAAATCCAGGTCTTCGCCCACCCGGCGCGACTCCTGCACCAGATGCGGGATGCGTCCCAAGGCAAAGGCCACGATGGAACACCACTGCCTGACCGGGATGCCCAGCCGTTCCAACCCCCCAAACAGGCGATACAAACCGACAACCCATTGCAACGGTGTGGTGGTACGGACCAGGATCCAGGAGAGAGAGACCAGCACAACCAGCCGCACGGTCTGCAACACCCCTTCCCGCAACCCTTCCCAGGTGAGCATCGTCCATCCGCTCCATACCGGCTGCCCAGGGGTCAGGAGACCATGCAACAGCAGCAGTGTGGCAAAGAGCCAACGCAAACGCCAGAGCTGCCGGACCAGAGAGGTCAACAAGGCGGTCAGGCCCGCCTGAACCACCAAAGCCGCCAACACGAATGCCACCCCCCAACCCCAGGAGACCACCGGTTGGGCCAGCAACAAAGGCATGAACAAAAACAAGGCGATCAACTTGGCGCGCGGATCACACCTTTCCAGAAAAGAGTCCCCGCTCAGCACCGGCCTGCTCCCTTACGTTTCATCCAGAACCCACTCCAGTACCCCCTCTCCGGTGGGGTCGGTTTTTGATACAATCGTCTCTTTGGTCGGTTCCGAAACCGTCTTGCGAGCCATCGCACCTGAGATGGATCCATTCAATTCAAACATTTCCAACGGTTCTTCCCCGCCCAGTCTGGCAAAACCGCTCGACAATCCCGACAAACCGGCTGCATCCACCACGCGCGGGGCATCCTCCTGCCCCTGGAGCGCGGGCGATGATTCCAGTAGATTCCTGAAAATGGACTCTTCCTCCTCCTCTCCCGCGATTTCAATGGCGGACTCATCGGCCAACTCCGCAACGGGTGCGGGCGCGATCTCTCGATCAACGGGTGCGGGCACGATCTCCCGATCAACGGGTGCCAGGAGTACCGGGGTGGGGATCGGGTCGGCCATGACAGGGGGGAAGACAGGCAGTACGGGTAGACAAACAGAAGGCAGAGGAGGCGACCCTTCCGCACTGGGTGGGTTCTTCATCGGGATCTGTGCCATCCGATCCCCGCTCTCCACGGGCACCTCAGGGGTCGGAGCAGCCTTTTTCCGTCGCAACCAGACCAACAAAAAGGCCAACGCAGAGCCAACCACCCCCGCCACGCCATATTCCATCCAGGGGAACCCGGAGAAGGTCGGATCTGCGACCATCGTGGGAGGCGGGGCAATGGTCCGGGCCGGCACCACCGCTGGGGAAGGTGCCGCCACCGGCAATACCGCCGATTTTTGTTCCAGAAGGTTCAAACGGGCCTGCATCTCGGTCAACTGGCCACCAAGACTGGCCAACGTGGCCTCATTCCGAAGGGAACGCTCGGTGGTCTCTGTCAGCTTTTTGGATAAAAGCTCCAGTGGCTCCCCTGTTTTATTGGCACTGGCCGTCAGAGGCTGGTTTTCTGCCACCCGATCGGAAAGAGCCACCCCCGGAACCGGCTGTGGCTGTACGGCGGCGACCGGTTTTTTCAACGTCGCAGGGACCATACCGGCACCCTTGGGTTGAACGGGAACCTCTTTGTGCCTGGCCTGTCGCTGCCGGTCCAATACCTGAGCCGCCGCCGCGACAGAGAGACGGGTCACCTCTTCCTGAGTGGGCAAATCCAGCAACAGACCAACCGGCAATTCATTCATATTATCGAAAGAATGACGATTTTTGTTTACGGACCAGAGGGCAACCATTTTCTGGGCCAGAGAGGCACGCAGGGGCGGAATCTGTCTGGCAATACTGGCCAGACTCTCCCCGGCCCGTACCGGGCCATAAGTGCGTCGCCCCGATGCGGCATGGTCCGAACCATCCTCCTTTGTCGGGCGTATCTCCAGAAAAACAGGATAATTGCGATAGTGGGAACCCACGCCCACCAAGGTTTTCAGCAACAGGTTGAAAAACGGAGTGCGCAGCGGTATATCGCTGGAGAGGAGAATACGTCGATTGACCCCTTTGCCTTCCAACCGGG
>CAIWLA010000605.1 GCA_903913345.1 uncultured Magnetococcales bacterium
GACGACCTCTCCTGCGCTGACCGGTTCCGCAGACGACAGCATCGTCTGGTCGCCACTCAGGCGGATGGCCTCTTCCAGGGTGGTGATCCCTTGCAGGGCCATGTTCAGGCCCGCTCTCGGCAGCGGAATCATCTGCTTCTGGCGTTTGGCCAGGGCCATGAATTCCATGGTATTGTTCTGGCGGATGGCACTGGAGAGTTCGGCATCGATCTCCAACAATTCCGCAACGGGTGTGCGGCCCGAATAGCCGGTTTGCAGACAGTGGTGGCACCCGGCCCCCTTTTTGAAAACGGCCCGCCATTGATCGGGGGCAATGGTCGCCAGCCAGGCCTGTTCCTGGGCCGTGGGTTGGTGATCCCGGAGACAATGGAGGCAAATCTTGCGCATCAACCGTTGCGCCAGCACCGCCAACACCGAAGAGGCCACGGCATAGCCTTTCATCCCGATTTCAAACAGGCGGATGATCGTGGAGGCGGCATCGTTGGTATGCAGGGTCGAGAGGACCAGATGGCCGGTCAGGGCGGCCCGGATGGCAATCTCGGCGGTCTCCTCGTCCCGCATCTCCCCCACCAGTATAATGTCAGGATCCTGACGCAAAATGGTGCGCAGGATGGTGGCAAAGCCCAGACCGATCTTGTTGTTGACCTGGACCTGATTGATGCGATCCATCCGGTATTCAACGGGATCCTCCACCGTGATAATCTTTTTGTCCGCCGTGTTGAGTTCGTTGAGGGCGGCGTACAGGGTGGTGGTTTTGCCGCTTCCGGTCGGCCCGGTCACCAGCAGGATGCCGTTGGGATTGCGGATCAACCGGCGCAGTTGTTCGACCATCGCGGGGGTGAAGCCGACCTGATGCAGACGGGTGTTGCCCGTGGCCTGTCTGAACAGTCGGAGCACCACCGATTCGCCATTCTGGGTCGGCAGCGTGGAGAGACGGACATCCACCGGTGTTTTGTCCACCTCCATGCTGAAACGGCCATCCTGGGAGAGACGCCGCTCGGAAATTTCCAGGCCCGCCATCAACTTGAGTTTGGACAACAGGGGAATGGATATCGCCTTTTCCCGAATGATCTGCTCATGCAGGATGCCATCCACCCGCTTGCGAATGCGCAGGACATGGGTGCCCGGCTCGATGTGAATGTCCGAGGCGTTCCGGTGTACGGCATCCTCGAACAGAGACTGCAAAATTTTGACGACCGGGGCATCCTGGGCCGAGCCGGTCTGATCAAACTGGTTCATGTCGATGCGGCCGCGGTTCATCTCCTCGCCCAACTCCGACACCAGCCCCTGGATCTCGCCGGTCTTCCGGAAAATACGATCCAGAACCTGCCGCAACTGTTTGTCCAGTATCAGCCCAAACTGCACCGGTTGCCGCAGCAGTTGGTGGAGTTCATCGACGGCCAGCAGATCCGTGGGATCCACCATGCCCACCAGGATGACCCCCTCCGTCTGGTGAATGGGCACGGCCCGCAGCCGCCGAATGGTCTCCTCATCCATGAGCTTGACCACCTTTTCCTGAATATCCAGGGTGCTCAAATCGAGAAAATCCAGACCGACACGGGTGGCCAAAAATTGGGCAAATTCCACCTCGGTCATCAATTCCAGATTGATCAACACCTCGCCGAACCGCATTCCGGTCCGCTTTTGCTCCTTGAGGGCCTGTTGCAGTTGTTCGGCGGAGAGCAGATTGGCCTTGACCAGCAGGTCGCCCATCATCAGCTTGCGTCGCTGACTGTTCAGATAGTCGTCCAGTTGCTTCTGGGAGAGAAAATTCAGGGCCACCAGGGCCGTGCCCAGTTTGACATCCTTGGTGTCCTGATAGCGCAGGGCATGGGCCAACTGTTCTGCGGAGAGCAGGCCGTCGGCCAGCAGCATGTCGCCCAGTTTGAGACGGCGACCTGAATTGTCGACCGCTTCCATCATTCTTTCCTTGTGGGCCACGGGCCTTGATTATCGTTTCGGCCACCAGGGGCTCTGCCCCTGGACCCCGCCAGGGGGGATAATCCCCCCTGGACCCCCTGATTCCTCTTAAAAAAGAAGGGTGGGGGGTCTGGGGGGCGGTTCACCGCCCC
>CAIWLA010000606.1 GCA_903913345.1 uncultured Magnetococcales bacterium
ACCACCAGCCGGAGGAGGGGGCAAACAGAATCGTGGCGTGCAAACAGACCCATTTTTTTATTCTTTATGCGATAGCAGGGGGTTGGGGAGGGAAAAGATCCCCACCCAGGGGCATTCCGGCGCAAGTTCCCCCAAACCTCCGACCATTGGCATCATATCCCACTGCTTTTCCACGCAGCAAGACTTGACCTGCGCGGCGATTGCGTTTCAAATGCAGATTGGCAAGCAAGGGCCAACACCAAACGCCGGAGCAGGCTGGGCGGTCGCCGGTTTGAATTTTCAAACGGGAGGAAAGTCCGGGCTCCACAGGACAGGATGCCGGGTAACACCCGGCGGGGGCGACCTCAGGGATCAGTGCCACAGAAAACAAACCGCCAATCGGCTGGGACGTGGGCTCGTTGGGCCATATCCCGGTATTGGTAAGGGTGAAACGGTGCGGCAAGAGCGCACCGCGCTTTCGGCAACGAAAGTGGCAGGGAAAACCCCATCCGGAGCAAGACCAAATAGGGGGACGCCAAAGACGGTCCGTCCAGTCCCCGGGTCGGTCGCTGGAGTTGTCCGGTAACGGACAACGTAGAGGAATGACCGCCAACCCGGTGTCGGCAGACATCGGGAGACAAAACCCGGCTTACAGGCCGGCTCCGGCTGCCCTTTGCCATGCGCTTTTATTGACGGGAGATTCGCCATGTCTGACAACTGTATTTTCTGCAAGATCGTGGCCGGGACCATTCCGGCCCAGGTGGTGTATGAGGATGACCAGGTGCTGGCCTTTCATGACCGGGCGGGCCGGGCGCCGGTGCATGTCCTGGTGATTCCCAGGCGGCACGTGGCCTCACTGGACGCCCTGACCGAGGCGGACCGGGCAGCGATGGGATATTGGCTGGAACGCCTTGCCCATGTGGCCCGTCTGCTGGGTGTCCATCAGACCGGCTATCGGACCATCATCAACACCAACGCCCACGGCGGACAGGAGGTGTTTCATTTGCACGGCCATATTCTGGGCGGCCAGCCCATCGGGCCGATGGTGGCGCGCTGAGTGACAGGGCTTTCGGGCAGCGTCACGCTCCCCGGCGGGAATCCAGAGGAGAGCGCCCTCTGGCGGGATTCGGGGCAAAGTCCCGTGGATCTTCTTGGCTGTGCAAACATTTTTTGTGGGCCCTGCCCGCGCCGGTAAACACACCCTGGCCCTTGAACGCAGCCAACGATCCCGGCGCGTGACCAAAAATACGCCTGACTCAGGCCATCCATCACGGCGGCCTTCCCGGCGCAGTCAGGTGAATGTAGTGCTCAAATCGGCGAAAATCGGCCAGGTTGTAGGTAGCCAATGTGGAATGCTGTGGGTCAACATGGTTGCGACAATATTGGCGTCATGTACCTGTTTACCACCACAGGGGATCTCAGAAACCAGGCGTATCAACCGGTCACTGATCTCATCCGTCTCGTCATGAACGGTCCACGCCTGTCGGAACTCTGTGACAAGAGAGACGATGTTGCCTATTGAAACCGGGTTGGTAAAGGATTGTGGACGAGACAGCACAGCCATGAACTCACGTAGCACCTGCCGATTGATCACCATTTCCACGCCTGCATCTTCCTGGTTTTGGAGAAATGACAGACATTCCTCATGTCGCGACGAACTGGCCACACTGGCGTGGATAAGAATATTCGTGTCGAGAAACAGGAGGTCAGCGTCCATCGTCGCCATACATTGCCTCCCGACTCAAATCAATATTGTCGTCCCAGTGCTCGACATGAATGGGCTTCAGCCATTCTGAAACTGTGCGGTGTTGTTTGAGAATGACGGGCTGACGATTCAACGTGGTTTCCAGGTAGCCAATGAAGTTCAATACTTCCACCGCTTTATCCGTGGGTAACTGCCGGGCACGCCGGTAGATTTCTTCGACCATGCTCACAGAATCGTCTCCTCCACAATCTCGGCACAGAATCGCCTGCCCGATACCACAAACGGATTGCCTTGTGCATGAAATCAGGCAGAGGTCGGCAAAACCCCCGGTGGAATCACAACTGGCGCGCCAGGGTGCTGATGAACGGCAACCGCCAACGACGGGACAACGCAACCGACAACAAACCCACCAGCGTCAACACGGTGATGAAAAACACCGACGAACTGAAAAAGAAGGGCCCCAGAATGGGAACATGCAAACTGAAAATGGCCAACACCCCCCAGATCCAAAGCACCAGACCCTGCCGG
>CAIWLA010000607.1 GCA_903913345.1 uncultured Magnetococcales bacterium
AGGATTAAAAAAAAAGGTGCCCACCAGGGGCACCTTTTTTTACTCAACCACTTTTATTCAACCCGCATAGCTGCATTGACTCGCGGCCGTCCGGGTGTCCATGTTGCGACCCCGGTTGGTGTGATCGTCAATTTCTGCCGCACTGCCGATCATGCGACCAAAGAGGAAGGTCGTGAAGGCCGCCCGCTCCAGGGCATCCCCGGAAATCTCGCCCGCCGAATAGGGCTTCCACAACATTTTCAGGAGAATCACCGCAATCACCGCATCCACATTCACGCAGTAGACATTGGTGCTGACCCCCGTCTTGAAGAGGGCATGCACCAGTTGATGGTAGAATTCCTGGAAAATATTGTACGAACCCCGCTGCTTGAACAACCCATCCACAAAGACCTCACGGGGGTCAAAGTTGACATCCTTGCCCTTGAAAATGGGATGGTTGACACAGGGAATCTTAAGATATTCCATCTCGCCCGCCGACTTGGCCTTGCTCTTGTAGCCCTTGTACTCCTTGGCATACTGCACCGCCATCGCCTCCAGGTCCAAACCATGGTTCGGATCGCCCGGATCCTTCAAACCACTGTCCCGGAACCGCTCCATGAGGAAGGCAATCGCCTCGAAGCCGTTGCCACCATGGGCAAAACCGGTGTGGGTCAGGAAACCCATGTAACCCTTGTTCACCTGCACCCGACCCGGAGCCTCCGGCCCGTCCGCCGAGACCGCCCCCTTGGCCCCCTGCGCGGAGATGGTCCCCGGACCATTGGTGATCAACAGACCCATCAGCACCGAAAAAGAGAAAAGCTCCTCCTCCGTGGGCTTCCGGCCCAACAAGGCCGCAAACGCCGTATCCGTGAAACTCCAACCGTTCATCAGGTCGGCGTTGTCCACCCCACGGAAACTCTTCTTGTCCTGACCATCCGCCGGGACCGCCGCCCCCACCAGGGTACTGAAGATGCGAAAATGCCAAGGCATCACCAGCAAAGTATTGACCGACAGACGACGGTGCATGAAGGCCGCCCAGGCCAAATGGGTGGTAATGGCCGCCAACACCACATTGTCCCGCACATTGTCCTTCTGGCGATCCGTCAACGCCTTCAGAAAATCGATGAAGACCGACCGGACACCCCGCTGTTCCAGGGCCACCAACATGGCCCGACCCCGCTTGCCTCCCTTCTCGGAGATAAAAACCTCCTGCAACCGCTCGCTCGCCTTGACCTGCTTGACCTGCTCGGAAAAATCAAAGCCGACCGCCGCCGGATCCTGCAAACTGGACAAACCAAAGAGATCAATGAGGGCCTGCACCGCCTCCCGCGCGGACTCCACCTCACGGGGACCGATCAGACCCACGGCCGAACTCAACACCACATTGGGACTGCTTCCCGCTTCCCGCGCGCCGTCCGCAGCCGCCAGCAACACCGAACCGCTCTGGTTGACAAAGGCATTCAAGGCGACATTGGCCATCGCCACCCCATTGGCATCTCCGTATTCACGCACAATGGACTGGATCAGATTTTCTTCCAGGGTGTGGGTGGAGGCATCCAATACACTGACCCCATGGATCTGCGACACCTGGGTCTTGGGATCCATGCGGGAGGCACCGGAACAGTCCTTCATTGTCTGCCGGGGGAAGACCGTTCCCACCTGCTTGGCCAGATCGGCAATCTGCTGGTTGTAAGGCTCCATCGCCTCCACCACCGGTACCGCCATCTCCGGCGGCAAGGCCAGACCCTGCGAACTCTGGAACCAGCACTTGGGAGCCAGATTGCCCCGGGGCGGAAAGTCCGGCTTGATGCCGTTCATCATCATGACGGCCGTCAACGCCTGGGGAATGTGGGAAATGTTGGTCACCACCGCCCCTTTGGCCGAACAGGTCGGGGAATCCGGGGTAAAAATACCCGTCACGCCAAATTTATCCTGAAACCACTTCTCCTTGGCCGCCGCATCATCCCCCGATCCGGCGATGGCACCCGCATGACCACAGGCCCGGGTCAGCTTGGCCTTCCAGCGGCCCACGATACAGGCCACCACCGGCTTTTTGAATTCCAGATCCGCTTCATAATAACCACCCGGCTCAATATACATGACCGCCGCCTTGGTGCGGGGATCGTTGTGCATGGCATGGGTGAATTCCGGCGCGGCAAAGTGAATGTAGACATCCTTGCCCGACGACAGGGAGACCGTGGTTCCCCAACCGGCGGTCAGGAGATAGGTGGCAATGGTCGTGGTAAAGTTGCCCGAATTGGAAAAGAGGCCGATGGAACCGGGCACCAGCGACTCCGCGGGCGCACTGCCCCCCAGGGCACCGCCCAACCGCACATGGTTGTGGGCATCCGCCACCCCCAGACAGTTGGCCCCGAAGACATCCACCCCCCGCCACTGGCAATACTGGCGGATGATGCGGGCATGTTTGACCTTGACCTTCTCGGTCAGGATGATCACCTTTTTCAGATCAGGGTTGACCCGCACCGCCTCGATCACCGCATCCTTCACCCCGGATGGCGGGACATAGACCACCGCCACGTTAAATTTGTGGCCCGCCCTGATGGCCTCCAGGATGTTGTTGTAGACCGGAATGTCCCCGGCCGCCGTCTTCATGACCGAACCGCTGCGTCCCGGCATCGTCCCGCAGACAATATTGCCGCCCGAATAGACGTGGCTGACCGGCGTCACCGTCGAACTCTCGCCACCCGAAATATTGAGCACACAAACCCGATCCTGCTTGGTGGCCATATCAGCAAGAGAGTGAATCCCCACATAATAGGGGAAGGCCTCCTCGCCTCGGGCGTGCATGAAATTACCGTCGTTCAGTCC
>CAIWLA010000608.1 GCA_903913345.1 uncultured Magnetococcales bacterium
TCTGGGATGGAAGATCGATGGATCTTTACCAATCTGCACCCGCGCATCATGCTGGGTCATCAAGATCCCGATCCCTCTTTTCTGGCGGAGGCATTGCAGCATACCGGTCTGTCGCCCAACCAGGTGGTGGTGGCCGTGCGGGAACATTCCCAGGATCGTCAGGCCAAGCTGCTCCGGGTGATTGAGGTGCTGCGTGGGCTGGGTTGTCTGGTGGTCTTTGATGATTTTCTGGCCGAATCGGCCAATCTGGACAGTTTGTGGCGATTGCGCCCGGACATTGTCAAACTGAACCGCATCTGGCTGGAAAATGCAGCGATCAGTGGGCGTGCCAAGCGGATGTTGGCCAGGCTGGTCTCTTTGGTACATGCATCGGGTGCCCTGGTTCTGATCGAGCAGATTGCCACCGAGGAGGAGGCCTTCATGGCCATGCGGATGGAAGCCGATTTTGTGCAGGGTCCATTCTGGGGGGCTTATGATGAGGGATTGGCCAAGTCGCATCGAGGGGGTCCGGATTCCGCCAGCCAGATGATCGACCAGTCCTTCTCGGTCTTGCTGGAAAAGAGTGAACGGATGGTGGCCCAGGATCAGCGTCAGGTGGATTTTGAGATGGGTTGTTTCAGTGGCGATGTCCTGGAGTGTGCCTGGGCCTTGGCCGATGGGGTTCCTCTGGCGACCGCTGCGCACACCCTTTTGCACATACCACGGGTTGAGCGGGTCTATTTGTTGAATGATCGTGGTGTACAAACCGAACCCGATGTCTTTCGCAAGGGCGAGCCGTTACACCTGGATCCCCGTTTCAAGCCGTTACGGAATTCAACCGGTGCCACATGGACCCGTCGCTTCAGTTTTCATGATGCCATCCACAATCCCGGTGTGGTACAGCTCTCGCCGCCCTACCGCTCCAATGCCAGTCGGAACGTCTGTGTCACCCTCTCTGTGACGGTCACTATCCAGGATGTGCTGCATGTGCTCTGTTGCGATGTGGAGTGGCGGGAGGGTGTCATCCTCTGACATGATTTTTTCTGTCCCTGAGGATCTCCTGGACCGTGTGCGGGCGCAATTGTTGCGGCCACGGGTGCTCTCCGTCCGGGTTGGTGGGGCGGTTTGCGGTTTGTTGCAGGTATCGGATCCCCTGGACGGTCTGACCCTGGAGCTGCTCCGGGTCTGCGAACCGTTTGAGGTGGAGTGGCTGCTCGCCTCCCTGTTTACCCCCACCCACCCGGAGAGGGAGGTCTGCGAGGTGGCCTTGCCGCCGGAGGGGATCGCCGATGCGGTGGTGGAGGCGTTGATCACCCGTCTGGTCGCCGAGGATCTCTATTGTCCTCTCTCCTACGGTCATCGGGAAAAGGCGGTGCCGGTCATGGCGGTGGTGATCGAGCGTTATGTGCGTCTGCTCCATTTGAATGCCGGTATTCACCCCTTGCTGAGGCCTGTGCTCCAGGCGTGGGTGGAGGGTGCGGATCGTCTGATCCTGTGCAGTCTGGCCCGTCGTCCCGTCTGGCACCCGGAGAAGAGGGCGCATCTGCTCTGCCGTGTCCTGCAACGCATGGTGGAGAAAGGCTCTTTTCAGGTGGACAAGATTCGGTTTTTGACCGATTTTGTCGGTTCCTACCGTCCCGCTGGCGAACAGGAACTCCTGCAAGCCCTGGTCAATCTGGTGGATGCCTACCACCAGGATACCGAGCACCCCGTTTTCAATCAGCAACTGGAACACTACCAGGGAGACAATCTGCGCTCCCGGTATTGTGGCCCGGAGGTCAAGGCGTTCCGGTTGGCCATGGTCCACGCGCTTCTCGCCGATTTCGGTTATCCTTCCGCACCGTTTGGTGGTGTTTCTCCCTGACAGGACGGTCTGGTTGCGTGAGCGATCTGCTTGGCCTGTGTCCTTTTTTCGCCCGGAGGGGTCCTGTGCCGCGCATAATGGGGGATGACCGACAGCCATGAGCCATCACTTGATCGTGGGGGGCACCCGGTCCGGCAAGAGTGCCTTTGCCGCCCGCCTGGCGGAGGCCAGCGGTCTGCCGGTACTGTTTATCGCCACCGCCCAGGCAACGGATGCCGAGATGGCGCAGCGCATTCAGGCGCATCAGGCCAGTCGTCCCGCCCATTGGCACCTGCTGGAGGAGCCAATCCGGTTGGGGGCTGCCCTGGCGGCTCATGCCGATCCAGGACGGTTTGTCCTGGTGGATTGCCTTACCCTGTGGCTGACCAATCTGTTGTTGCACACCGACCCGACCCGGTTTGACCGGGAGCGGGCGGTCCTGTTGCAGGCGATCCGTCATCCGGTTGGGCCGGTGGCCCTGGTCAGCAATGAGACGGGCCTGGGCATCATCCCGATGGGCGATCTGACCCGGCGGTTTGTCGATGAAAATGGCCTGTTGAATCAACAATTGGCCTCGTATTGCACCCGTGTCACCTGGGTGGTGGCCGGTCTACCCGTTTCCATCAAAGGACCATGATCCATGACCCATTGCCATTGGCTGCAACAGCCGATTCCCTCTCCCTCCCTGGAGATGCGTACCCAGGCGGAACACCGTCAGGCCCAGTTGACCAAACCGGCCGGTTCCCTGTGCCGGATGGAGGAGATGGCCGTGCGGTTGGCGGCCTTGCAGAATACCCGGACGCCTGCGGTGGATCGGGTGCGTATCGTGGTGTTTGCGGGGGATCATGGGGTGGCGGCGGCGGGCATTTCCGCCTTTCCGCAGGCGGTGACGGTGGAGATGATCCGCAATTTTTCCCGTGGGGGTGCCGCGATTGCCGTCTTGGCCCGCCAGTTGGGGGCCGATCTGGAGGTGGTGGATGTGGGGGCGGTCGCCGATCCGTCGCCGTTGCCCCGCCTGATCTCCCGCCGGGTGGGGGCAGGCACCCAGGATTTTCGTGCCCAACCGGCCATGACCGCAGAGCAACGCGATCAGGCACTGGAGGCGGGACGGGAGGCGGTCGAACGGGCCGGAGACTCCGGCACCCAGTTGTTGATTGGCGGTGAAATGGGAATTGGCAACACCACATCCGCCACGGCGATTCTCGCGGCCTTGTTGGACCTTTCGCCAACCCTGCTGGCGGGTCCGGGCACCGGGTTGACCCCGGAGGGGGTGGTACACAAGGTCCAGGTCATTGAAACCGCTTTGCGCCATCATCAGGCGGTGCTCACGGATCCGCTGGCTGTGCTGGCGGCGTTGGGCGGCTTTGAAATTGTGGCGTTGACCGGGTTTTATATTGCGGCGGCCCAGCGCGCCATTCCGCTGTTGGTGGATGGTTTTATTGCCCAGGCGGCGGCGGTGGCGGCCTTGCGCATCCGTCCGGATCTGCGTCCCTGGCTCTTTTTTTCCCACTCGTCTGCCGAACCCGGTCAACAGGCGATTGAAGCGGCTTTGGGGATTCATCCCCTTCTGAATCTGGGGCTGCGTCTGGGGGAGGGGAGTGGGGCCGCCATCGCCCTGCCGCTGCTGCGGCTGGCCTGCGCCCTGCACTGCGACATGGCCACTTTTGCCGAGGCCGCCGTTTCTGGTGCCCATTAGACCGTTCCTGATTGCCCTCGGCCTGCTGACGCGGATTCCGGTGGCGTTGCGCAGACCCCCGTCCGACCAGGAGTTGGGCCGTTCGGTCCTGGCCTATCCCCTGGTTGGCCTGTTGTTGGGTGCCGGGCTGGCTGGACTGGCCACCCTGCTCCCTTTTTGGGGTGTCGATCTGCGCGCTGCCCTGTTGCTGGCCTTTTGGGTCTGGATCACGGGAGGGTTGCACCTGGACGGTCTGGCGGACTCTGCGGACGCCTGGGTTGGTGGCATGGGCAGTCGGGAACGGACCTTGGCGATCATGAAGGATGTCCATTCCGGTCCCATGGCCATTGTCACGCTTGTCCTGCTGCTGTTGATCAAGTATGCCGCCATCAAGGAGTTGTTGATGGCCGATCAGCCATGGCTTTTGCTGGTGCCACCCCTGTTGGGGCGCAGTGCCCTGCTCCTGTTGTTTTTAACCCTGCCCTATGTGCGCGCCCAGGGCATGGGGTCGGTGGCGGCAGCGCATCTGCCCAAAAGAGGGGGATGGGTGATGCTGGGCATGATCGGTTCCCTGGATCTCTTTCTGCGTGGCATTCCGGGTCTGCGGGTATGGATCATCGGCCTGGGGGTTTTTTCCCTGCTGCGTCTGTGGATGCGGCAACGACTCGGCGGCACCACCGGCGACAGTGCGGGTGCGGTGTGCGAACTCCTCGAAACCGTCGCCCTGGTGGTGCTGGCGGGTGGGTGAGTCGCAACCCGCGTACAAACCTCCGTGCCTCCGGCCTGTTTCCTTGCTATAGTTTATCGAAAACAGGAGATGAGCCAGACCGAATGAGAAAGACAGCAGCGGGGAGACGATCCCCTTCGATCACACCGAGGCCCGCCATGCCAGACGGTCGACACCAAAGCGTCCTGATGCAGGAGGTCATGACGGCGTTGGCACCGGTGCCGGGCGGCACCTATGTGGATGCCACCTTCGGCGATGGCGGACACAGTCGGGCCATCCTGCAAGCCATTGGCCCTCATGGCCGACTGTTTGCCTTGGATCGAGACCAAACGGCTTTGCAACGGAATGCGGACTGGCTGGCCTCTCATGCCGAACAGTTGACCGCCATTCACACCCCGTTCAGCCGATTGCAAGCGGTGTTGGCCGAGCGGAATGTGGAGACTGTGCAGGGGGTGTTGTTTGATCTGGGGGTCTCCTCTCGACAGTTGGATGAACCGGAACGCGGATTTTCTTTTCAAACCGATGGACCACTGGATATGCGCATGGATCAATCTGCGGATAAGGCGGGCGACAGCCCAACGGATTGGTTGGAACCGCCTCCTCGGACAGGCCGTCTGCCAGAATGGGCACCTTCTGGACAGATGACGGCCGCCACGATGGTGAACACCTTTGAAAAAGAGGCCCTGGCGGATATCTTCTTCCAGTTTGGCGAGGAACGTCATGCCCGTCGTATTGCCCAGGCCATCGTCATGGATCGCCAGAAAACCCCTTTTACCACGACCCGGCAACTGGCTTCGCTCCTGGAACGGATTACGCCCGGTCGGCCAGAGGCCATCCATCCCGCCACCCGAATTTTTCAGGCCCTGCGCATCGCCGTCAATCGGGAACTGGATGAACTGCACCAGGGCTTGCGGGATGCCCTGGCACTGCTGGCCGATGGGGGTCGAATGGTGGTGATCAGCTTTCACTCCCTGGAAGATCGGATGGTCAAACAGACCTTTCGCCAGGCGGTCGATCCGTTGCAACGGCCATCGGGTGCCTCCCTGGGACCGGATTGTCTGGTTCAGCCACCCGCAACGGATCCCCTCTTTCGTCTGCTGACCCGCAAACCCCTCTCTGCCGGTCAGGCCGAGATCGCCCGCAATCCCCGCTCCCGCTCTGCCCGGTTGCGGGCCATCGAACGGTTGATCGGTGGCGCAGACCGGACCGCTCTTCCATCGCCTTCCGTCCATCGGCGGCCACCTCCAGTTCCCTGTGAGTCTGTCCCATGAGACTTGGCTGGCCTCTCATTGCCTTTTTGACCATTCTTCTTGTGCTGACTGCGGCCATCACCGTCTCCTCGCGGGTTTGGATGCTGGAAAGTCATCGGGAATTGAGCCGTGCGGAAAAGGAATACAGTGAACTTTTGGACAAGGAAAATGCGTTAAAAATCGAATTGATCGCCCGTACTGACATGAATACCATCGAGCGTCGTGCCCGTCAGGAGTTGGGCATGCAGCCCCTTTGGCCCACTCAATGGCGGGTCATGAAGCCATGAAACCACCCCGCAGCAAATCGACCATGCCCAGGGCGACCAAACCGCGCACGGTTACAACGCGACCGTCCGGTATGACCGGCCATGCCTCTTCGTCGGCCCAAAAGAGTTGCGCCGTACCGAAAAGCCGCGCCCAGAGAGGTTCCCTGTGGCGCACGGCCAGTGGTGAAAAACGGTTTTCGCTCTCTCTGCCAGACTGGTTGTCGGCCCCCAACCCCCTGACCCGGTTGCGGGGCGGTTCGCCCTCGTCCGGGAGACGCCTCTCCACAAAATGGCAGGATGGTTTTTCCCTTGCCAATCGCTGGCTGGATTCATCAAAACGCCGTGTCCTGCGCAAAAAGGTGGCTCCCTCTGACCCCTCTCTCCCGGCCACGGAACCGGGGACACGCAAAAAAGTTTCCCTGGCAAGCCGCTGGCTCTCTGCGGGAAGGGGGCTTGCCCAGCGCACCGGCATGGCCGCGACCGGGCGGAGGAGGGCCTCTTCCAGACTGCCTGGGAA
>CAIWLA010000609.1 GCA_903913345.1 uncultured Magnetococcales bacterium
ATAGAGGAACCCATAAACCCCAAAAACAAAAACGGCCACCCAGAGAGTGACCGTAAATGTCTGAAAATATTGATGTCCTCGATGCGATTCGAACGCACGGCCTACGGATTAGGAATCCGTTGCTCTATCCGGCTGAGCTACGAGGACACAGAGGGGGGGCAACAGCAAAAGGCCGAATCCCCTTGAAAGGAATCCGGCCTTCTCTTTCATCCTGAAGGGGGCAGCATCAATGGAGACTGGCTTTGTTCTGCTCCAGATGGTCCAACGCCTCCTTGACCATCCCATCGGCCTTGGCACGCGTGACCGTCTTGGCAATCAGCTTTTCCGTGGCCAGCATGGCAATCTCGACCGCCGCCGACCGGACATCCTCCATGGCCTGCAGGCGAGCACGTTCAATCTCCTCCAAAGCCGAGGACTTTTTCTTCGCCAACTCCTCATTCAACTCCGCCAGGGCATGGTCCCGAATGGCAATCGCCCCCGCACGGGCTTCGTCCATGGTGGTCGCCGCCATCTGCCGCGCCCGATCCATCTGCTCACGATAACCAGCCAACAGTCGGTCCGCCTCCCGGCGAACCTTCTCCGCGTGTTGCAAATCTTCGCTGATCTTCTTGCCACGACTGTCCAAAATATCATTGATGGCCGGAATGACATACCGCCTGAGCAGATACATCAACACCACAAAGGAGACAATCGTCCAAAAGACCTGTGAAGCAAAGACGCTGGAGTCGAACTGCGGCAACCCGGACGACTGGGCATGCCCCTCGGCGGCCTGTGCGCTCGCTATCATCGCGATCAACCCTTACCCATGATGATGAAGGCCAACACCAAACCATACAGTGCAATGGCTTCCACAAACGCCGCACCAATCCAAACATACTTGGACAACTGGGCCTCGGCACCCGGCTGACGGGCAAACGCCTCAATCGCCTTGCCAAACATGAACCCCAAACCAATGCCAGAACCAGCCAGCCCTGCGGCGGCCAATCCCATACCTATAAAGGAGGCGGGTAGGCTTTCCATCGTGTTATCTCTCCTGACTAAATAGCAAATGCGCGATTCTCGCGGGCTGAAACCTGACCCGCTGCATCTCAATGGTGCAAATGCAGCGAATCGTTAATATACACACACGTCAAGATGGTGAAAATGTACGCTTGGATAAAACCAATGAAAATTTCCACCGCAGTAAAAACCACCGAAAAACCAAACGGCAACCAGGAACCGATCCAGGGCAACGTCGCCGCAAAAAAGAACAATACCCCCAACACCGTATGACCGGCCGTCATGTTGGCAAACAGACGCACTGACAACGAAACCGGACGGGCCAGAAACGAGATGATCTCAATCGGGACCATCAGGGGCAACAACAACACCGGCAAGCCCGAAGGGACAAAAAAACCCAAAAATTTCAAGCCATGCTTGTAAAAACCCAGAAAAATGGAGAGAAAAAAGATACCCAAGGCCAGCGTCGCCGTGACAATCAGTTGCGATGTCGCCGTGAACGAGCCAGGGATCAATCCCGTCCAATTGCAAAACAAAACAAAGAAAAACAAGGTAAAAATCATGGGAAAATACGGCTTGCCGCCCTGCCCGATATTTTCGTCCACAATCCCCCGAATAAACAAAAACCCCGCCTCCGCCACACTCTGCAACCGACCAGGCACCAGTTCGGGACGACGCATGGCATAGCGAAAGAAGAAAAAGACGGCCGCTACCGAAATCCACATCCACACCACAGAGTTGGAGATGGAAACGTCCAATCCAAAGGGGGCCATTTGCACATACTTGATCACCTGAAAATGGTGCAGGGGATCCATACGCGGAGCCGCCCCGGCTGCCGCATGGGCAGCCCCCACGTTCGTTGCAACGGTCGTCAATAGCAAGGTCGTATTCCCCTTATCCGTCCAAAATGTCCACACCTCACGGCTGACTGGGTGATTTCGCACTGGCCACCCGGTATACCGCGCGAAACCCGGCCACCGACCCAAACAAAAAAAACAGCAGCAGCATCCAGGGACGGGTTCCCAGCCATTGATCCAGATAATAGCCCATCCCCACACCAATCAACGTGGCCACCACCATGTCCGTGGCCATCCGCATGCCCAAACCCATACCCGACTGAACGGGCGGTTCCGACTCATCCGGCGGATGGGCGTCCAAACCGGCCTGCGCCGCCTGGTCCAGTGCGGAATCGTTCTGTTCCATCACCCCTCCCAGGATGCGCACCGTATGCTAGGAAAAGATGGCCCCCGTGTCAATGGCTCAACCTCTCATCTTTTCGGATCCACGTCAAGTTCCTGAATTTTTTTGCGCAACGTGTTGCGATTGATCCCCAACCGCCGTGCCGCCATGATCCGGTTGCCCGATGTGGCGGATAATACCTTTTCAAACAAAGTCTTTTCAACCCGGTTGATCACCGTGTCGTACAGATTAGCACAATTTTGCCACTGGGGAGAGGTAAAATATTCCTCCAGAAAACGGGTCAGGCTCTCTTCCAGGCCCTGGGCATTGGACGATACCGAACCAACCGGGGGAGACGACAATCGGGAAACACCCTCCGCCGCCACCAAAAACCCCGTGCGGGGCAGGTTCAAATGTTCCCGCTGGATCATCTCCTGCGGGGTCAATACCATGAGCCGATGGATCAAATTTTCCAATTCCCGCACATTGCCCGGCCAATCATAGGCCACCAGTTCCGCCAGACTGTCGGGAGCCAGCCGTTTCAGGGGCAGGTCCAACCGTTGCGCCGCCTGGGCCAAAAAATAGTCCGCCAGCAAGGGAATATCCTCCTGCCGCGAACGCAGGGAGGGAACATACAGCGGAATCACATTGAGTCGATAAAAGAGATCCTCCCGAAAACGACCCTCGACGATGGCGGCGGGCAAATTTTGATGGGTGGCTGCCACGATGCGCACATCGGCCCGCA
>CAIWLA010000610.1 GCA_903913345.1 uncultured Magnetococcales bacterium
GGCGGTGGGCAGCAACTCGGGCAGGACAAAATACCAGACAAACAGTTGCACCAACAGTGGAATGTTGCGGAACACCTCCACATAGGCGGCGGAGAGGAACACCAGGACGGGATGGGTCGTCAGGGTACGCATCACCCCCAGAATAATGCCCAGAAAGAGCGCGAAAATCCAGGCCGTCAAGGATAACACCACCGTCCATTGCAGCCCTTCCAGGAGCCAATCCAGAAAGGTGCCGCCACTCGGTGTCGAGGTCAACAAAACCCCCCAGTGCCAGTGATATCCCGTTCCCTGGACCACTGGTGCCTCGGGGGATTCATCCGTATCAAAAGAGATATCGTTGGGTTCCTGAAAGAGTGCGCGCATGGGCTTGGAAAGGGGGAAATCCAGATTCATCCCATTGGGCGGGACGGGATTCGTAAACCAGCGGGCGTAAATCTTTTCCGCCTCACCAGAAATCATGATGTGGGCCAGGGTGGCGTTGACCAATTGCTGGAACTCTGGATCATCCCGGCGCAACATGCACCCATAGGCCTCCAGGGTAAGTGGATGACCAACAATAATCCACTCTTGCGGATTTTTGGCCTTGGCCCGTTCGCCAAAGAGGAGGACATCATCCATCATGAAGGCCACCGCCCGACCGGTCTCCAGGGTCAAAAAGGCCTCCCCGTGATCCTTGGCACTGATCAGGTTCATTTTCATCCGTTTTTCGTCATTCATCTGGCGCAGGAGACGCTCCGAGGTGGTGCCGGCCGTGGTCACCACCGTTTTGCCGGCCAGATCGGGAAAATCGTTAATGCCAGAACCGACCTTGGTCATCAACCGGGTGCTGATGATGAAAATATTGTTGGAAAAGGTCACCTGTCGGCGGCGTTCGGCATTGTTGGTGGTGGAACCGCACTCCAGATCAACGGTGCCATTCTGCACCAGGGTGATGCGATTGGCAGGGGTCACCGGCATCAAGCGGACCGCCAGGTTGGGCATGGCCAGTTCGGCCTTGATCGCCTCCACCACCTTCAACGCCAAGGCATGGGAATAACCGATGACCCGCTGACCATCGCCATAGAAGGAAAACGGCATGGAGGACTCCCGGTGTCCCAGGGTGATGGCCCCGGTCGCCTGGATCTTTTTCAGGGTACTCTCTCCTGCCCAGAGCGGACCAACCATCCACAGGCTGACCAGGAGCAACCCAACAAGCAGAAGAAAACACCGTTTCACTGTCGAATCGCCAATCCCGTTTTTTTATTGAAAGTAAGGACAGATAGCCCGCAATCCGCACACCACAGCCCAAGTCTATGCGTACCACAACTCCCATGGTCAATGCACGGATTCATGGCGAGGTGATCGGGAAAAAATGGCCTTGCAATGGGGGATATGAACTCTTAGACTGACTGGCTCGCGTGGAGCAAACGGCATTGACCGGAGCCAAGTCAGCCATTTCAGGGGGCGTTTTGATATGTCTGGAACCATAAAAACCTTTATCTGGGTGGTCATTTCGTTGATCGGTGCCTTTGCCCTGGCCACCATTGCCTTGCATCAGGGGGAGCAGATCAACGCCTTGTGGGTGGTGGTGGCCACGGTGTGCGTATTCACCATTGCCTACCGGTTTTACGCCCTGTTCATCGCCCAGCGGGTCATGGAACTCAACCCGGAGCGGTTGACTCCGGCGGTGCGCCTGAACGATGGCCTGGACTATGTCCCCACCAATCGCATCGTCCTCTTCGGCCATCACTTTGCCGCCATTGCCGGGGCTGGCCCCCTGGTGGGACCGGTGCTGGCCGCACAGATGGGCTATTTTCCCGGCATGCTCTGGTTGTTGTTTGGTGTGGTCCTGGCCGGTGCGGTCCAGGATTTCATGATTCTGTTTCTCTCGTTGCGCCGGGATGGTCAATCCCTGGGTGAGATGATCAAGGCGGAACTGGGTGCCATACCCGGTCTGGCCGCCCTGCTCGGCACCTTCATGATCATGGTCATCCTGTTGGCGGTACTGGCCCTGATTGTCGTCAAGGCCCTGGAGTCCAGCCCCTGGGGCAGCTTTACCGTGGCGGCCACCATTCCCATTGCCCTGTTCATGGGGGTTCATCTGCGGTATTGGCGACCGGGTCGCATCGGCGAGGTCTCGCTGGTCGGGTTTTTGCTGTTGATGGCCGCCATCCTCCTGGGCGGTCAGGTGGCCCAAAGCCCCACCTGGGCACCCTGGTTTACCTTTTCCGGGACGCAACTGGCCTGGATGCTGATTGTCTACGGGGGTATCGCCTCCGTTTTGCCGGTCTGGCTGCTGCTGGCCCCACGGGACTATTTATCCACCTTTCTGAAAATAGGCACCATCCTGGCGTTGGCGTTGGCCATTGTGTGGGTGGCACCGGAGATGAAAATGCCCGCCATCACCCGCTTTATTGATGGCAGCGGCCCCGTCTGGGCCGGTTCGCTCTTTCCCTTCCTGTTCATCACCATTGCCTGCGGCGCGGTGTCGGGTTTTCATGCCCTGATCGCATCAGGAACCACGCCGAAAATGGTGGACAATGAGGGGAACATCCGTTTTATCGGCTACGGGGCCATGCTCATGGAATCCTTCGTGGCCCTCATGGCCTTGACGGCGGCGGCCTGTATCGAGCCGGGGGTCTATTTTGCCATGAACAGCCCGATTGCCGTGCTGGGAGCCAACGCCGAGGGGGCAGCCCGCGTGATTACCGAGTGGGGGTTTGTCATCACCCCGGAGATGATCCAGCAGACCGCACGGGATGTGGGTGAGCAGACCATTCTCGCCAGAACCGGCGGCGCGCCGACCCTGGCCGTGGGGATGGCCCAGATTTTTGCCCAATGTCTGGGCGGCAAATCCATGATGGGTTTCTGGTATCATTTCGCCATTTTATTCGAGGCCATGTTCATCCTGACCGCCGTCGATGCGGGCACCCGTGCCGGTCGTTTCATGTTGCAGGATCTGCTGGGATGGTTTCACACCCCGCTACGCAACACGGCATCCCTGCCGGCCAACCTGCTGGCCACCCTCCTCTGCGTGGGGGCCTGGGGCTATTTTCTCTATCAGGGGGTGACGGATCCGTTTGGCGGCATCAACACCCTGTGGCCCTTGTTTGGCACCGCCAACCAGATGCTGGCCGCCGTGGCACTCATCCTCGCCACCGTGGTGTTGTTCAAAATGAAGAAGGAACGCTACGTCTGGGTGACGCTGCTACCCATGATCTGGTTGCTGGTGACCACCTTTACCGCCGCCAGCCAAAAAATCTTTCACGAACAGGCCCGCATCGGCTTTTTGGCCCATGCCGCCAAGTTTCGCGCCGCTCTGGAGGCGGGCACCCTGATACCCCCCGCCAGGACCGTCGAGCAGATGAGACGGATTGTCTTGAATGATCAGGTGGATGTGTTGCTGACGCTGTTTTTCATGGCGGTGGTGGTGGTCATTTTTGGTTTTGCCGTGCGGGCCTGCTGGATGGCCTGGGGCAACCGGCAGATCACTGCACGGGAAGCACCGGCCACCCTGGCCCACACGGCCACGGCGGTCTGATGGATCCATCGATCCCCGGCATGAACAGGCCCCCAACCGCCTGGTTTACCCTGTTGGCCCAGGCCATGCGGGTCATGGTCGGTCTGCCCGACTATGCCGCCTATGTCGCCCACCGTCGGCAGCACCACCCGCATCAACCGACGATGAGTGAGGCCGAATTTATCCAGGAACGCCAGGAGGCCCGTTACGGGGGTCGCAAAGGGCACTCCGTGCGCTGTTGTTGATTCCCCCCTTAAACCGCAACCAGCATGGGATGCGTAGTATTGTGGGTCCAGGGGGATCA
>CAIWLA010000611.1 GCA_903913345.1 uncultured Magnetococcales bacterium
CCCTCAACAATCGTCTGGAGGTGGCGGAAAAGAGTCTCGCCATTGCCGAATCGGAATATTTTGTCACCTCCCAACTGGCCATGCAGGATCCCCGTTCCAAGTCCCAGTTGACGCTGCTGGCCGGGCGGGTGGAAGAAAAAAGGTTGGAAGCAGACGGTCTGCGGGATCTCCTGGCGCGCAGTCGGGTCAAAGCCACCCATTCTGGCATCGCCCTCTTCAGTGATCCGCAAAGCTGGATCGGTCGCCCGGTGGTGACGGGGGAGCGGATTCTGACCGTTGCCGAAGAGCGGGAGGTCGAGGTGGAGGCTTGGCTGGCCGCCGGGGCCTTGATTCCCCTGTCCACAGAGGCCCCTGTGACGCTGTTTCTCAACGTGGACCCCCTCCACCCCCGTGCGGCCCGAATGCGACTGTTGGCCTATGAGGCCACGGTCCGCCCGGATGGCATCCCCGCCCATCAACTGCGTGCCACCCTCACGGAGGCCGGTTCCCCTCTGCGCCTGGGATTGAAGGGGATGGCCCGCATCGAAGGGGAGCCGGTCGCCCTGCTGTGGTGGATCGCCCGGCGACCGGTGGCCATGGTGCGGCAATGGCTGGGATGGTGACCGCCGTGTTGCCCGCCCTGCGGGAGGAGATCACCCTCCATCCTGCTCCCCCCGCCCCGGACGGTTCCCCCGGCTGGACCCTGGCCGATCCGACCCGCAACCGTTTTTATCGCATCAACTGGCTGGCCTTTGAAATTCTCTCCCGCTGGCACGAGGGGAACCTGGCCCGTATCGTCGAGCGCATTGCCCAGGAGACCCCCCTGACCGTGGAGGCCGACGAGGTGGAGGAGGTGGCCCGGTTTTTGACCCGGAATTATTTGCTGCGCCCCACCCGACCCGAAGAGAGCCGCCGGATGGCCCAGCATGCCCTGGCCCAAAGAGGGCAATGGCTCCAGTGGCTGTTGCACCATTATCTCTTTTTTCGCATTCCCCTGGCCCAGCCGGACCGTTTTTTGGCCCGGACCCTCCCCTGGGTGGCCCCGTTTTATACCCCGGCCTTTGCCTGGACCATCGTGGGGGCGGGAGTCCTGGCCCTGTTTTTACTGCTGCGCCAATGGGATGCCTTTCATGCCACCCTCCTGGACCATTTGGGGCTGACCGGATTGTTGAGCTACGGCTTCACCCTGATGGGGGTCAAGAGCCTCCACGAACTGGGGCACGCCTATACCGCCAAACGCTACGGTTGCCGGGTGCCCACCATGGGGGTGGCCTTTCTGGTCATGATGCCCATGCTCTATACCGATACCACCGAAGCCTGGAAACTCCCACGCAAGAGGCAACGGTTGGCCATCGCGCTGGGTGGACTGCTGATCGAGGGATCCCTGGCGGTGTTGGCCTTGCTGGCCTGGAACCTGTTGCCCTCCGGAGAGGCACGGGAGGCGGCCTTCTGGATTGCCACCACCTCTCTCTCTGCCACTTTGGCCATCAATCTCTCGCCGTTCATGCGCTTTGACGGCTATTTTGTCCTGTCGGACTGGCTGGATCAGCCCAATCTCCATGAACGGGCCTTTCAAATGGCCCGCTGGTGGCTGCGGGAGAGGTTGTTCACGCTGGGCCATCCCCCGCCAGAGCGGCTCACCCCGCCCTTGCGCCGCTTTTTTATCCTCTTTGCCCTGGGTACCTGGTTGTATCGGCTGTTGCTTTTTCTGGGCATCGCCTTGCTGGTCTACCATTTTTTTATCAAAGTGGTGGGGATTGTCCTGTTTGCCGTGGAGATGGGTTGGTTTATTGCGTTGCCCATCGGGAGAGAGATCATGGCTTGGCATACCGTGCGTTCCATGGCTCATACCCCCTGGCGTTTGCCGGTGGTGTTGGGGATGGTGCTGCTCGTGGTGGTGGTCCCCTGGTCCAACCATGTCACCGCCCCGGCCCTGGTGCAGGGTGAATCTTTGGTGCGCTTTTATGTCCCGGAGGCGGCCCGTCTGGAACAGATGCGGCGGCCTCTTTCCGGGCTGGTCAGCCGTGGGGAGGTGTTGTTTGTGTTGCACGCCCCGGATCTGATCCGGCAAAAACAACTGGCCAGGGTACGCATGGGCAGTTCCGAGTGGGAGATGTCGGCGGCCGGATTGGATACGGGGCGGGCGCGTCGGGCACGTGTTGCCCATGAGGAGCGGGAACGCTCGGCCTCCACCCTGGCCGGTCTGGAGGCCAACGAGAGCCGCCTGATCCTGACGGCCCCCTTTGCGGGCGAAATCCTGGATCTGCCGCCGGATCTGGCCGAAGGCGAGTGGCTGGGCACCGGAACCCATCTGGGCACCCTGGTGGATCGGAGTCGATTGACGGTGGAAGCCTATCTGGGGGAGGATGCCCTGGGACGGATTCAACCCGGTGCGCGGGGACAATTCATCCCGGATGTGGTGGAATATCCCGCCCTGTCCGTTCATCTGGACCATGTGGATGCGAGCGGGGTTTCTCAACTGGATGAGCCTTTGCTGGCCTCCCTCTATGGCGGCCCCATTGCGGTGCATATGCAGCAAAAAGTGGCCGTCCCGGAATCGGCCCTGTTCAGGGTGCGCCTCAGTGCCGAGGCGGTTCCCGGTTGGTTGCCGTTGCGGGTGCGTGGCCATCTGCATCTGGAGGCCACGCGCCAATCTCTTCTGGAACGATGGTTCCGCGCCGCCCTGATGGTGTTGGTGCGGGAGTGGGAGATGTGACAACACAGAGTCGATTGAGCCGCGCCATTATCGCGCAGGGTCAGCATGTATTCAGCCACTACCGGCGTGGCTGGTGTGAACCATGCGTCTGATCATGCCGCCAATTGATAGCAAAATCAACTCCTCATTGGGGGCAACGACAGGGTGATTGTACTTTCAGGAGGATGATATGCCGTCCAACGTACCTGAAAACCAGTTCGGCGAGCAATGGCGGCAATCAGTGGAACAGCCCAGCGGCAACCCTGTCCGACAGCCTGCTCTCTTTGTTGTCAACCACGGGGTCAACCTCGGGGTCAACCACAAGCTGACATTGGGCTCCCATTCGCTGATGTCCAGACAAACAACCCGGTGATCCCCGACCAAACAGGGAGATCACCGGGTTTGACCCTGCGGCCTGCCAACGCCTCGTGCAACCCGCCAATCCTCAAAAAAACGGCTTCCGCAC
>CAIWLA010000612.1 GCA_903913345.1 uncultured Magnetococcales bacterium
CGTCACGTTCAGAAAAATCTCCCCGGCCGGGACGATGACATCCGCCCGGTCCGGTTTCAGACCCAACTGGATCATACGCTCCTCCTGCGTCAGGGCGACCAGGCTGTTGTGGAGTCGTTCGAGGGTGTTTCTGGAGAGCGGCACGTCTTGATTTTGACGGGTCATGCGGAATAATTCATTCATGTTCCCACCGGAGCCTATGCCACGCAATCCATGGATACCATGGCAGGTATTCTCTATCCATGTCTGCATTTCCTGCCAAACATCGCCGGTGACCAATCCCTCCTTGAGACGCAATGTCCCGATATCAAACGAACGGGAGGCAACGGAACGGCTGTCTCCCAACAGAGTCAATTCGGTACTGCCTCCACCGACATCCATGCACAGGTAATGCCCGTCACGATAATGGTCATTCAGCCGATTCAGGGCAATCAGTTCCGCCTCCCTGACCCCGTCGATGATATCGATGTGGATGCCGGTCTCACGGTCAATCCATTCCACCAGGCTCTGCCCGTTTTCGGCGGAACGCAAGGCCGATGTGGCACAGGCCATGTAATCCTCCACCTCCACCACCTTCAGAATATGGCTGAAAGCGGACAGGGCGAGAAGCAAATGTTGCGCCCGTTCCGAAGAGATCCGTCCCATGCGGAACACATCACCGCCCAGACGCACAGGGATGCGGTATAAATCCGCCGGGTGAACCACAGGCACCGACTCTCCAACGCCATAGACGTTGGAGACCAACAGACGCACGGCATTGGAACCAATATCAATGGCGGCAAATTTCATGGGGGTTTGATCCTCGTCTGGCCTGTTTTTGAATATGCTAAACCCGCATGGGCATCAGCACAAATTGCGTTCCCAACTGCACCGGATCCGTCAACAACACCGGCTGCTCTTCATTGTTCAGGAAAAAGCTGACATTTTCCCCCTCCATGACGGAGAGAAATTCCCGGAGATAGCGAACATTGAACCCCACCGCCAAGGTGTCTCCCCCCTCCAGGGAGACCTGCATCTCCTCTTCCGCCTCTTCCTGTTCGGGATTGTTGGTGTTGAAACGCATGATGCCTCCCTCGATCTCCAGGCGAATGCCCCTGGATTTTTCATTGGAAAGGACCGACATCCGCCGAACCACCCCCAGCAGTTGCTCCCGGTTGACCACCAGATGTAACGGCTGTTTCTGGGGAATGACCCGCCGAAAATCGGGAAAACGCCCCTCCACCAGCTTGGCAATCAACATCACCTCAGGACGAATCAGTTGGACATAATTGGCATCCAGGATCATCTCCACCGGGGACGGCTCCTCCTCCAACAGCCGACGCACCTCCTGAACCGCCTTCTTGGGAATGATCACCTCCCGCTCTTCGAGGGGCAGATGGTGGGCCTCACGCTGCACCAATGCCAGGCGATGGCTGTCCGTCGCCACAATCCGAATCATCCCCTCCCCCTCCACCTCGGAGGGGGTCACCTGAAACAGGACGCCATTCAGCGCGTAACGGGTCTCATCGTCCGACATGGCAAAATGGGTCTTGGCCAGCATCTCCGACAACAGGCCGGGGTCCAGGGTGAATCGATAGGCCCCATCCGCCTGGGGAATCTTCGGAAACTGGTCGCTGGGCAACCCGACCAGTTCAAACCTGGCCCGACCACAACTCAGACGCACCCGGTCACGATGATCCGTGCGCAACACCACGGTCTCCGTCTCCGGCAACTCGCTCACCACATCAAACAGGGTCTTGGCGTTGATCGTGATCGTCCCCGGATCAATAATCTCCGCATCACAGCGGGTGCGCACCGACACCTCCAGATTGGTCGCCTCAATCTTGAGAAAGCCATCCTGGGTCTCCAGAAAGACATTGCTGAGAATCGGCTGAATGTTGCGCCGATCAACCAGCGATTGCACCCGGTACAGGGCCTTCAAAAAAGGATTGCGCGCCACCTGGAATTCCATCGTCTGTCCTTAGTCCCTCTGCATTGAATGCGGTTGAACGCGCTATTTGCGCAACATGTTGGTCAGGATCCGCAACTCACCCGCCAACTCTGGATCAAGAATTTGCTTTTCATCAATTTTGCGGACTGCATGCATCACCGTGGTATGGTCACGATCGCCAAACAGTCGGCCAATCTCTGGAAAAGAGTGCTTTGTCAATTGTTTGCATAAATACATGGCAATCTGCCGAGGA
>CAIWLA010000613.1 GCA_903913345.1 uncultured Magnetococcales bacterium
CGAAGCCCCACCAACGAATCGGGGCTTCGCCCCGCACCCCACCAACTGGCTCTGCCCTCTGGACACCCACTGGGGGCCGTGACGGCCCCCAGACCCCGGCAAAAATTCTTGAATGTCAACGCGCCCCAGGAGCCTGCCAAAAGGCGACCAGACCAACGCCATGGCGGACTACCCATGCGCTTCCATGGGCAAATCCTCGTAAATCAACAGAGGAACCGCATCGCTTTCGATGGACTCCTTGTTGATGACCACCTCGCGGACATTGGAGAGAGAGGGAATATCATACATGACATCCAGCAAGACATTTTCCAGAATGGCCCGCAATCCCCGCGCCCCGATCTTCCGTTTGACCGCCTTGGCGGCCACCGCCCGCACCGCCTCCTCCGTGAAGGTCAGGCTCACATCCTCCAACTCGAACAGACGCTGATACTGCTTGAGCAGGGCATTTTTTGGCTCCCGCAATATTTTGACCAGGGCATCCTCGTCCAACTCCTGCAAGGTGGCCACCACGGGCAGACGACCGACAAATTCGGGAATCAGGCCGAACTGCAACAAATCTTCCGGTTCCAACAGGGCCAGCAGATCGTTCAGCCGATCCTTTTCCGATGTTTTTTTGATCCCGGAGGAAAAACCGATCCCATGATGTTTGTTGGATCGGCGTTCGATCACCTTTTCCAGGCCATTGAAGGCCCCGCCGCACATCACCAGGATATTGGTGGTATCCACCTGCAGATACTCCTGCTGGGGATGCTTGCGCCCTCCCTGGGGCGGCACGTTGGCAATGGTCCCCTCGATAATCTTGAGCAGTGCCTGCTGCACCCCCTCCCCGGAGACATCGCGGGTGATGGAAGGATTTTCCGACTTGCGGGCAATTTTGTCTATCTCGTCGATGAAAACAATGCCCCGTTGGGCCTTTTCCACGTCGTTGTCCGCCGCCTGCAACAGGCGCAGCAAGATATTTTCCACATCCTCCCCCACATAACCGGCCTCGGTCAGGGTGGTGGCATCGGCAATGGTAAAGGGGACATCCAGGATGCGGGCCAGGGTTTGCGCCAGCAACGTCTTGCCCGATCCGGTGGGACCAATCAGCAAAATATTGCTCTTGGCAATCTCCACCCCGCCATCCAGGCTGTTTTCCGCGCTCAACCGCTTGTAATGGTTGTATACCGCCACGGCCAGTACCTTTTTGGCGTGATCCTGACCCACGACATATTCATCCAGGATGGACTTGATCTCGATGGGGGTCGGCACCCCGCCCTGCTTGCGCCCCGTCTTTTCCTCTTTCTCTTCCTTGATGATATCCCGGCAGAGATCAATACACTCATTGCAGATAAAAACCGATGGGCCTGCAATCAACTTGCGCACCTCATGCTGGTTTTTGCCGCAAAACGAACAGTGCAACACGCTGCCCGTTCCCGTTACTTTTTTTGCCATTGTCCACCACTCCCGATCAGTTGACTGGTTCGGCACCCTCTGTGTTGTCCACAGCGCGTTTTTCAATCACCCTGTCCGCCAACCCGTATTGACAGGCCTCCTCGGCCGTCAGGAAAAAATCCCGCTCCGTATCGCGGGCAATACGCCGCAAACCCTGGCCGGTATGATGGGCCAGGATGACATTCAACCGATCCCGCATCCGGGATATCTCCCGCGCCTGGATCTGGATCTCCGTCGATTGCCCCTGGACACCCCCCAACGGTTGATGAATCATCACCCGCGAGTTGGGCAACACCAGACGCTTGCCCTTGGCACCCGCCGCCAGCAAGACCGCCCCCATACTGGAGGCCTGCCCCACACAGAGGGTGCTGACATCCGGGCGGATGAACTGCATGGTGTCGTAGATCGCCAGACCCGCCGTGACATGCCCGCCGGGCGAGTTGATATAAAAGTGAATGTCCTTCTCTGGATTTTCCGATTCCAGAAAAAGCAGTTGGGCGACGACCAGATTGGCCGTGTGATCATCCACCGGCCCCACCAGGAAAACGACCCGCTCCTTGAGCAATCGGGAATAAATATCGTATGCCCGCTCGCCGCGGTTGGTGGTCTCCACCACCATAGGAACCAGATTCATAAACCACCCTTGCCTCACTGATGACACGCCACTGCAGAAGACGTTTCCTGTCGCACAAACCGTACCATCCGGAAACGCCCCGCACCCGAACACCCTTTTTTCAAGCCGTCGTTTTGCCCATCAGTTCATCAAACGTGCAACTCTCTTCCACGAGGGTGCTGTGGAGGCGGATCCAGTCAATGACCTGTTGCTCCAGCACGGAGGCGCGCAACGCATCCATCCGCTCTTCGTTCTCCCGCATCCATTTTTTCATGGCATTTGCCCGTTCGCCGTAGGGGGCACTGACCTCTTCCAGTCGGGCCTCCACCGCTGCCTCATCCACCACCTGCTTTTCCCGCTCGGCAATCTCGCCCAACACCAGAGCCAGGGTGACCCGCTCCCGCGCCGGTTCGACAAACTGGGCCGCCCATTGTTCCTCGTTGAGGCCGAGATCCGCCAGTTTCATCCCCTGTTTTTCGTATTCGCGTTTGTACTGCTCCACCATGGCCAGGGACTCACGGCGCACCAGACGACTGGGCAGTTCCAGGGGATTGGCCGCCAGCAACTGGTCGAGAATGGCCTTTTTCAGTTGTTGGCCGCTCTCTTTTTCGACCTGACCGCGCAGGGTTTGGTCAATCTCGGCGCGCAATTCGGCCAGACCGCCGCTCTTCAATCCCGCCAGTCCGGCCAGGGCATCGTCTTCCGGGGGCAGAATGCGGGCGCGCACCTCATGGACCGTGCAGTCAAAGGTGGCCGCCTTGCCCGCCAAATGGGCGGCCTGATAGTCGGCGGGAAAAGTGACCTGGACCTGCCGCTCCTCACCGGCGACCGAGCCGACCAACTGCTCCTCGAAGGTGTCAATAAACCGTTTTTTGCCCAACTCCAGGAGGTGACCGGTGCTTTGACCGCCCGGAAACCGCTCCCCATCGATACGCCCGTCAAAATCCAGGAGCAACTGGTCGCCCAGCACCGCCTGGCGATCGGCCTCGACCTCAAAACGGGCACCTTCCGCCCGGAGCTGCTGCACCACCGCATCCACATCGGCCTCGGTAATGACCGCCTGGCGGTGGGTCAGGGTCAACCCGGTATATCCCATGGGTTCCACCGTTGGATAGACCTGAATTTTGGCCGTGTAGGTAAACCCCTCCCCCCGTGTCACCTTGTTCAAGGTCAACTGGGGTTCGTTGTCCACCGGGTGCGGATTGTGGTCGGTCAACACCTTCAGATAGGTGTCCTGAACCAGCTTTTCCACGATGATCCCGGATAAATGGTCGCGAAAACGGGTTTCCAATACCCGTTTCGGCACTTTTCCCGGACGAAAACCAGGCAGACGGACCGTGGTCGCCAGGCGCGCCACCTCCTGGTCCAGCAAGTCGTCCACCCGATCGGCGTCGATGTGGATGGTTACCTCGCGGTCAAATGCTTCTGTTTCCTTAACGATGACGTCCATGGATCTCCACTCGCTACTCGGTTGAAAAGGGCATGATACCTCCAGTCGTCCTGGTTGCGCAACGTATACCGACAGGAATTCGCCCAACGGCTGCATTTCACCGCCCTGAGAGAGGGGGCGCGTACCCGCTTGTCTCTCGTTCCCTTCGTTTCAGAACAAATGCCATCCGCCACTGCAACCAGCTCTTTTCCTGGTCGCTCTCCTTCTGTTACAATGGGGCATCGTCCAGCGACTGTCGTGTCGCGCTGCCCGTCTGTCTCGTACTGGTCAAACCAAAAAAACAGTCTCCCTGGTTTCCGCACCAGGCAGGGGCATCGAAGGGGTTTTCAGGATATGGCAAAGATTATCGTCAAATTCAAAGAGGTGATCCGCGACCAGATGACGTTGCACAAAGCGACGACCACCATTGGTCGCACCTCAACCAATGATATTCCCATCGAGAATCTGGCGGTATCCCGCTGCCATGCGGAGATCATTCGGGAAAACAACCGGTTCCGCCTGCATGATCTGCAGAGCAGCAATGGCACGTTCGTCAATGGGGTGCGGGTAACGGACAAGGAACTCTGCGATGGGGATGCCATCCTCATTGGCAAACACACCCTGTTGTTTGTCGAAAATGATGCATTGGCCACCGCCATTGCGGCCGCCCCCCGGAGCGGTCAGGATCCCGACACCTTCTTGCGTTCCACCATGGAGTGGGAGATTCGCGCCGAGGATGCCGAGGCCGCGACCCTCTTGTACAACCCGGCGGCCTCTTCCACCCCCCATTCGGGTTCGTTGGTGGTACGGGCCGGATCGTTGGCCCGCAGTCGTTATCCCCTCACCGGGGAAGCGACCCTGATTGGTGCCGCACCCTATGCCGAGGTGCAGCTGACCGCCACCAATGCCCCGGCCGTGGCCGCTGTCATCCGCCACCGAGGAACCGGTTATGATATTTTTCCTTCGGAACCCGGCGTCCTGTTGAACAATCGCAGATTGATCTCGCAAAAATCCCTGGCCAACGGCGACCTGATCACCATCCAGGGGGTGGTGTTCGAATTCCAGTCGGGCACTTAGGAGCCTGGCAAAAATAACTTGTGCAGATTGCGCCGGATTTTGGTTCGCCCGCCAGGCGCAAAAAGGCGCGCATACTATCAGTATGTAAGC
>CAIWLA010000614.1 GCA_903913345.1 uncultured Magnetococcales bacterium
CCTGCGCCGAGAATCGGCTTCACTGGTTGAGGAGACCGCCCGTGCTTCGGCCCAGGCGATCAGATCATCCATCAGATAGACGACGCGCTTGCCCAGTTTGCTGAACTTTGGCCCGCCACCGGTACACCGCATCTTTTCAAGGGTGCTGCGTCCGAGGGTCAAAAATTGTGCAGCATCGTCATTGCACAGATAGCGAGGGTGTGTGATTGGATTCGGCATTCGAAATCTCCCAACGGGTAACGAGTGTCGGCGAGGTGATCAGCCAGCCGACGGAAGCGTCGTACAACGTTGGAACCATGTATTGCACGGGGGGAAGATGCGGGGAAAGTGGAAATTTACCCCGCTTGTGTTGTGTAAAAGGCAAACAATATCAATATGGTGAGAGCGGGGGAAAAACGGGGGAAGGCGGGGGAAAAACGGGGGAGGGGAAAAAAGCCCCGCTTTTGTCAGTGAACGACAGATTTGATTCCTCTGATCTCCCTCTCGACGGTCGTAGTACCCAATCGAATGCCGGTTTTCTGTTCGTATTCGTTGGTAATCTGTGCCGCAATCTCCTTGGTAGTGCGCGCAGGTTCAGCATTTTTGATTTCCTGACATCTGGCGCGCCATTGGTCGTTGCGGGCAGTGGTATACTGCTTGTCTCGTGGTTGCCGTTTGGGGTCCATGAATGAACTGGGTGAGGGAGGGGTGTCATCCGGGAATCGTGTATCCGATGGCGACTCCCCCTGCTCCATCGCCTCACCGGGTCCGTGTGGCACAAAGTACCCTCCTGCTCGCAACTCACGATTGATTGCATATTTGATTTCCATTGGCAAAAACTGGTAACACAGGAATCGCACGTCGGTGTACCGCCTGGTATCGATGGTCACCACCCCTTTGTCCCAGTCCATTTCGGCCAACGGCCATTCTGAAGGCAAAATGATCGTGCGAATCCCTCTGGTGTCGCGGAAGCCATATCCGATGTAATACTCAAGTCGGAGCACTTCCATGGCAATGCGCTGCATGCTGCTCAGAACCCTCTCCTGCTCGACACGCATGAGTTTTAGCCGTGCCTCGGCAGCAGTGACCGCGTCCACGGTTTTAGCACACAGTAATTCTTCGTTGATAGAAAACATTTTTTCTTTTAACGCCGCCCAAAACACATCCAGTCGAACATCTCCATTGGGACCGACAGGCATATGGCTATAAGCGTCAATCTGGATCTCTATCATTTCATCTGGCAGAATCCATGGCCATGTTTCTGCGGATTCCCTGCGCACATAATCTTTGGAAGACATTCTCTCCTGCTCCACTGGCATTGCGGTGGACGTGAATATGAGTACTGCACCGGCGACGAATCAATTCAACGCAATAATCTGACCTTCGCGGCGGGCGATTTCGATCAAGGGGATGCTGTTGTCCTTCTCCCATTGCTCAATACCCACTCCCACCGGTTCGATGCGACTGTCGGTAAAAACGGTGGTTTCCCATAGCAATTCGGTATCCTGCCAGGAGTCGGGATTGTCAAAGCGGGAGGAGACCACCACCAGATCAACATCGCTATCGGGATGCGCATCGTTTCGAGCAAAAGAGCCATACAGCACTCCAAAGGCGACGGGCATGCCCCGTCCCTCCAGGCGGTGCAGGTACTCTTTTATGGTGTGGACAATTTCTGCTGCAGCCATGTTCTGACCTCCTGAGCCTCCCGCAGGTAGCGATGGGCGATGTCGGTGGAAATGTTCTGGGTTGTCGGATTGCCCGGATACCGACCCATCAAGCAAAAGGCATTCATCCGGCCCAGAAGCAGCAGCCATGCCTCGGGCAGATCCAATCCCGCCCGATTGGCCAGGCGAACAAGGTCGTGAATCCTGGGGGGCTGCTCTCCCGTCGCACGGCACACATGAGCTTTGAGCATTTTTTCCATGGCCAGATGGAGAAAGAACAAGGCATGGCGGATTTTTTCAGCCTTCAGCAGTTCCACAGCCACATCCCAATCCTCGTCGGATCCTATGCACCAGTACGTTATCTGTCCCTCAGTGTCCATGCTCTCCTTGTTACTTCTCCGACAAAGGCACGATTGGGCACCAATCGGTGGGTTATCGCCCCACGGCCAGCCCGCCAGATTCTTCTTCGTGCTGACTATAGAGCATAAAATGGCCTTTGGAAACATCCCGTATGCCCGACAACTCTACTGGGTTCCATGACCTTACCTCTCCATGCCGTTTGCAACCTTCCCTTCTCCTCCACCCTGGTTGGCGTGGTTTTTGGCGTCGTGCAACGAGACCACCTCAGCCTTGGGTCCACCGCTCATGACGGCAGCGATCTGCCCGGAAATCGTGTTGGCAGCGGCCTTTAAAGGATCGGCACTTAAATGGGCATACCGTTGAGTGGTGCGGGCTTGGGTGTGTCCCAGCAATGCGCCCACGATGGGCAGGCCCATGCCGCCCGTGACACCAACGCTTGCAAAGCAGTGCCGCGTGTCGTGAATACGAATGTCGGAAATGTCCGCCCGTTCTCTGATTTTGCCCCATATCTTGGTGAGTCCCACCAGGGGTCTGCCGTGAATGGCACCAGGAAAACAGAACGGTTGTCCTTCAATGCGCGGCAGCGTGGTCAGCAGTTCCATGGCCGCCGCCCCCACATGCACAACTTTCTGTCCGGTCTTGGAGTCAGGCAAGCGCAGGCATGCACGTTCAAAATCGACCTGGGACCATTCCAGGGAGAGCACCTCCCCCCGTCTCATCCCGGTCAATAACAGCAGCCTGACTGCAGCAATGCCGGATGAGTTCACCCCCTCCTCCTCCAGTTCTCTGAGGGTATTCCCCAAACGGGCAACCTCCTCTCCGGTCAAAAACCGTTCCCGAGGTTGCTCCCGGAATTTTTTGATACCGTGCGCCGGGTTGTCCTTGCGCAGACCGCGAGAAATGGCAAAGGCAAAGACCGATCCCAACAGGGCCACCACCCGATTTGCCGTCACTTTCCCTCCGGTGACGATGGCCCGACCCTTGGGCCCGGTCTTCACGTCCACTGCCGTCGCTCCGTCCGCAACAGCGATCATGCAGCGTTGCACATCGGCCTGGGTGATTTGATCCACCCGTTTGCGGCCCATCAACGGCTTGATGTGACGTTCCACGTGTCCCCGATCAATGGCGACCGAAGAGGGTTTCTTGGTGCAGGTTCCTTCCAGCAGATAGGTGTCGCATATTTCGGCCATGGTGGGGGTGTTTTTTGCTTGCTGTTTGGTTTCGGCGGGATCTTCTCCCTGTACAACCAACCCCAGGAGGCGGACGGCCTCTGCCCGTGCCTGTTCGGGAGTCCAGGGACTGCCGTGGAGACCGATGGTAAAACGCCGAACCCGTCCGTTCTGCCGATACTGGAGAAGGTAGACACGCTTGCCGGTTGGGGTCACTTTGAGGCCAAAGCCTTTGACTTCCGAGTCCCAGAGGAACGACTCTGTTGCAGCGATGGTCAGTGAATCGACAAGTCGTTTGGTGATTTTTCCTTGCATGGTGGGCCTCCGATCAGTGGTTTGATCCTGTTATTGGTCTGTGAAGGAGTTGCTCCGATTTTGTTCAAGGAAACGTCCCTGTGTCTTGCTGGAACCGGTGTCAGCAACCACCTGGCAATTTCCAGCAATCAGTTTCCAGCAATCAAATAGCAATCTTCAGGAGACAAATTAGAGGAAACCGGCGGCAACGTCAAGATAAAATAGTGTTTGATATTATAAACATATAGCAACTCACGGCAACGTCAGGAAACGCAGACCGCAAGAATGGCATTCAAGAGGTCGGCGGTTCGATCCCGCCTGGCTCCACCAATTTAAAAACCGAGAACGCTATCTGTACCAAGGCCGCCCAACCAGGCGGCCAATTTTGTGGGAAATTCCCCAATAATTCCAATGGTTACGGAAGACACCAAACCCGGAACCCTCCTCC
>CAIWLA010000615.1 GCA_903913345.1 uncultured Magnetococcales bacterium
AGACACCACCAGAGATTTCTATGTGGTTTAGGTTTAATTCTTCTGGCAGCGTTTTTCCATAACACTTTTCCCCCGTGCGTCCATCATAGCTTATAATAAATGAAAGTTGTTTTCGGTTCATCTCATGCAGGATTGTGACAAACTCATCAAACAACAATCCAGAAAAGTACCTATTATCATTCTTTCCGCACACCCCTTGATAGGGGGGATCCATGTAAACAAGATCCATTGGGCCAGCATCAACAAAAGCGTCTCGGAAATCGCCGATCTTTATACGTGCACGTCCATTCAGTAAATGCGATGCTCCCATAATATGTTTGGCAATAGTCTCTGGTCGAGCACCTTTTCTGCGATTATCCGGGCTTTGATTGAACTCACCATTGGTATTATAACGCACAGATGCTTTCACGCATCTGGCCAGAAGGTAGAATAAATAATTTGGGTTTTGACCTTTGTTGAATTCTTTCCTGACATCATCATAGAACTGCCGTTCGTTACCCAACTGGGCAGTCCAAAGATATTCATAGGTTGATATCAATTTTTTCGGACTATCAATGATCTGCTCCCACAGTCGCATCAATGGTTCGTTTATATCGTTTATGATAACATGATGAACAAGGTTGTTTGCGATAGCCGCAATCGAAACAGCAGCAGAGCCAGCAAAAGGTTCATACAGACGAACCTTTTCTCTTGGAAAGTACGATAGAATTCTGCGCGCCAAGGCCCTCTTGCTTCCTTGGTAAGGAATGGGGTGAGGAAGGGATAGGCTTGCTTTCATTATAATTCCTAATTCTTTTCCATTGGTTCGCCATACCAGAAAAACACGATGCAAATGGTCCTTCCTATTGAATTCAATCATCGTACCACCCGTTTCACAGAAGAACAAGATCAAAAACTATTGCAGGATAATCGTTCATTTCCCCATCAGGCACGTAGAACCTGTTCGTTTGCGTTCCAACGGACGACCATGGCGGTGTTCCTTGGGCAAACGCGACACATCGGACCAAACGAGATCGTCTCATTTGGGTGCGCCGACCCGACCCTACCACCTGGGGGGGGTACTGAAACCGACAATTTGATAATATAAAAACAATTTTGACGGTATGGTAACAAAATGCGCATTTCAACAGAAAAAATTTTGCATGTTTCTGGATCGTTGCCATAGAATCCGATGGACCGGAATGTTGACCTGTAAAGCGGTGCCGGTTTCTGGAATGGTTGGACATCAAAATGGGGGTCAACCGGTTGCAGGATAGGCCGTTTGGCTCAGTTTTTTTCATCAACACCCTTTGACAGAGGTGAATTATGGCGGATGATCAAGCCGCAGGTCGAACCATACTGGTCGTTGGTGGTGGTATCAGTGGTCTTACCACGGCCGTGGAGGCGGCAGAGGTGGGATACTCGGTGCTCCTGGTGGAGAAGGAAGCCCACCTGGGAGGACGTGTTGCCCAACATTACCAGTATTTTCCCAAACTCTGTTCTCCCACCTGTGGGTTGGAGATCAACTATCAACGCCTGAAAAACAATCCCCGCATTCGCCTCCTGACGTTGGCGGAGGTGGAGGATATCCAGGGCACAGACGGCGATTATACCGTGCGCATCCGGCAACATCCCCGCTTTGTCCGTGATACCTGTACTGCCTGCGGGGAGTGTGCCAAGGCGTGTACCGTTCAGGTGCCGAATCCGTTCAATTTTGGCATGAACGAGACCAAGGCCATTCGGGCCAGCCATGCCATGGCCTTTCCGAACCACTATTTCATGGATGCCGAGTATGCCAAGGGTGCGGAGGCACGGACCCTGGTGAGCCTCTGCCCGGTGGGGGCCATTGACCCGGAGATGACGGCGACCACCCTGGAGGAGAAGGTGGGCAGCATCGTCTGGGCCACCGGTTGGCAGCCGTATGCGGCGGAAAAGGTCCAGCCCTACGGGTTTGGCCGTTTTGCCAATGTCAGCACCAACATGCGCTTTGAACGTCTGGCCAATGCCTTTGGTCCGACCCAGGGCCGCCTGACGCGCCCTTCGGATGGCAAGGAGGTCAAGAATATTGCCTTCATTCAATGTGCCGGTTCCCGGGATCACAACCATTTGCCCTATTGCTCCCGGATCTGCTGTCTGGCCTCCATGAAACAGGCCACCTATATACGGGCGCAGTTCCCGGAGGCCAAGGTGACGATCTATTATATCGATCTGCGGGCCATGGACCGTTACGAAGGGTTCCAGAAAAAGGTGGAGGCGGATCCGGGGATCACCTGGATCAAATCCAAGCCGGCCCGGATTGAGGAAGATCCCGCCACCCAAAATCCCATCGTCATTGGCGAGAACACCCTGACCGGCATTCGCTATGCGGAGAGCTATGACCTGGTGGTGCTGGCGACTGGCATGGAGCCTAACTCGGCCACGACGGCCAGGGTTCCGGCCAAGGGGGTGGCTTATGACGAATACGGGTTTGTGGTCAAGGGTGGCCCGGTGTT
Organism: uncultured Magnetococcales bacterium; assembly: GCA_903913345.1. GTDB lineage: Bacteria > Pseudomonadota > Magnetococcia > Magnetococcales > Magnetaquicoccaceae > Magnetaquicoccus. Next base: position 2,472 of record CAIWLA010000615.1, read on the forward strand.
GTCCACGGGTTGCGCCGCCACGCCCCTGGATGTGGCGGGAGCGGTTCAGGCCTCTACCGCCGTGGCCCTCAAGGCCATTCAAGCCACCGCGATGAGAGGATAAAAGACGATGGAAGCGAAAAAAATCGGCTGTTATATCTGCACGGGTTGCGGCATTGGTGAAGCCCTGAATGTCGCGGCATTGGAAAAGGTTGCCACCAAAGAGCAAAAGATTCCCGTGACCAGGAGTCACCCCTGTTTGTGCGGGGCGGAAGGGATCAACCTGATTCGCCAGGATATGGCCAATGAGGGGGTCAATGCCCTGCTCATTGCCGCCTGTTCCCACCGGGTCAAGACGGATGAATTCCAGTTTGACACCCCCTTGATGGATCGGGTGGATCTGCGGGACAAGGTGTTGTGGGTGTTGGATCCCTCTGGAGACAAGACGGCGAAGGAAGATCTGCAAATGATGGCGGCAGACTACCTGCGCATGGGCAGTGTCAAGCTCAAAAAGATGAATGCCCCTGATCCGTTCCAGGATGAGGGTTTTTCCAAGGATGTCCTGGTGGTGGGGGGCGGTGTGGCGGGTTTGACCGCCGCCAAAGAGGTGGCCGCCACCGGGTATCGTGCCCTTCTGGTGGAAAAGAGTGGTGCCCTGGGTGGCATGGTGGCCCGGATGCACCAGGTCTCTCCGACTTTGCCTCCGTATCGGGTGTTGGAGGCCAATCCCGTCCCGGCGTTGATTGCGTCCGTGGAGGGGGACAGCCGGATTACGGTCTATAAAAATGCGAACATTCAGAGCACCAGGGGTGCCCCTGGCCTGTTTGATGTCACCATCCAGTCGGGTGGTGTGGAGACGACCCAGCGGGTGGGCAGCATTATTTTGACCACCGGTTACAACCTCTACGATCCGGCCAAACTGGACAAAAAGCTGGGCCATGGAGTCTCTCCCGATGTGGTGACCAGTCTGGAATTTGAAGAGATGGCCAAGGCGGGTCAGATTGTTCGCCGTTCCGATGGCAAACCGGCCAAGCGGGTGGTCTTTTCCTTGTGTGCCGGTCAGCGGGACAAGAATCACCTGGAATATTGTTCGGCGGCCTGTTGTACCTACTCCCTGAAACATGCCCTCTACCTGATGGAGCAGTATGCGGATGGTTCGGCCTATATTTTATTCCAGGAGATGCGCACCCCCGGCCAGATGGAGGAGTTTTTCCGTCGGGTGCAGGAAGAGGGTGGGGTGATCATCAAGGGGGATGTGGAAAAGGTGGAGAAGGCGGCGGGGGGTGGTCTCTCCGTCTCGATCCAC
>CAIWLA010000616.1 GCA_903913345.1 uncultured Magnetococcales bacterium
ACCTTTCAACTGGGCGGCAACACCAATCCGGAAAAGATTCAGGCCACCTACCGGAATGGCGTCCTGGTCATCCAGTTGCCCAAGCGGGAGGAGGCCAAGCCGCGGGCCATCGAGGTGCGGGTGGAGTGATCACGTCTGCTGTTCTGTTTGCGGGTCCGGGGAGAGCATCTCCCCGGTGGGGTCCAGGGGCAACGCCCCTGGCAGGGGTCGCCGCCCCCCACCCACCCCACCGGCGGGCGCCCAGGCCCGACAGAATTAAGCATCAAGCAATGGAGAGCAGCAATTGGAGACCGAACAATCACACGATCCGGGTGCCGTCGCCGAGGCACCCAGGAAGAAGGGCTTCCAGATTCCGGGGGATGTCTGGGGTGGATTCACAGCCATGATGGTGGCCTTGCCGTCGGCTGTGGCCTTTGGCGTGACCATTTTTGGAGTATTGGGTGCCGAATATATTCCTTTCGGGGCCCTGGCCGGTATTGTCGGGACCGTGGCCCTGGGTCTCATTGCCCCCACTCTGGGTGGAACGGATCGGCTGATCACCGCGCCCTGTGCGCCGGCGGCGGCCCTGCTTTCCGCCTTTGCCCTGGGCCTGGTGCAGCAACAGGTATCGCCGCTCACGGTGGTCTTGATGGTGACCGTGATGTCCATCCTGACCGGTGTCTTCCAGATCATGATCGGCATGCTCAAGGTGGGCAATCTGATCAAATACATTCCCTATACGGTGGTGAGTGGCTATCTGACCGGGGTCGGCATCACCATCATCGGCAGTCAGTTGCCCAAGTTTTTGGGGGTGACGACCGGTCTGCCCTGGTGGAAGGCCCTGCTGGCGCCGGGATTGTGGGATCTCAGGGCCCTGGCGGTGGGGGCAACGACGGCGTTGGTGATGACCTTCGGGCCCCGGTTGACCAAGGCGGTGCCGGGCACCATCCTGGGCATTGTGGCCGGTCTGGTGGTCTATTTTCTGTCGGCCCTGGCTGATCCGGCCCTGTTCGCGCTGGAAGGCAACAAACTGGTGATCGGTTCCCTGGGTTCCGTGGGGGGGGGCTTTTTTGATTCTGTCATGGGCCGCTGGAATGATATTGGCGACATGCGCTTGAATCAATTGGCCAAACTGTTCGGCAGCGCCCTCACTCTGGCGGCTTTGTTGAGCATTGACACCCTGAAAACCTGCGTGGTATTGGACCAGATGACCCGCAGTCGCCACGATTCCAATCGGGAACTGGTCGCGCAGGGGACCGCCAACATGGTCTCTGCCGCCGTGGGCGGGGTGTGCGGTGCCGGTCAGATGGGGGCCACACTGGTCAACATGGTGAGCGGTGCGCAAACACGGGTGTCGGGTATTGTGGAAGGGGTTTCCGCCCTGCTCGTGGCGGTGCTGCTGAGTTCCTTCATCGCCTGGATTCCTGTTGCCTCTTTGGCCGGTATTCTCATTGTGGTGGGCATTCGGATGATCGACCGGGAGCCGCTGCACTTCCTGAAATCACGGGATACCATCTTCGACTTTTTTGCGGTGGCCACGGTGGTGGTGGTGGCTTTGACGGTCAGTCTGATCGGGGCCTCCGTCACGGGTGTGGTCTTTTCCATCCTGCTCTTTCTGCGGGAGCAGGTGGGCGGCACGGTCATTCGCAACCGGTATTATCTCAACGAGTTTCCCTCCCGCTGCTATCGTTCCGAAGAGGATTCCGACATTCTGGAACAGCGTGGCAAACGGGCGGTGGCCTATGAGTTGCAAGGCAGTCTGTTTTTTGGCACCGCCTATCAGCTCTATACCACCCTGGAGGAAGAGATCAAAAAGGTGGGGTATCTGATCCTGGATTTTCGTCTGGTCAACTCCATCGACGTGACGGCGGCCCACAAGCTGCACATTCTGCAACAGGCCATGCACGAGCAGAACGCCACCCTGTTGTTCAGCAATGTCGGGGAGGAGTTGCCCAGCGGCAAAAATTTGCGGGCCTTCCTCGAACAAACGGGTGTCACCCATGGTGGTGCGGTGCGTATTTTTCCGGGGTTGGAGGATGCCATCGAGTGGGTCGAGGATCTGCTCCTGGCCGATGCCAAGCAACAGGACAAGGCACAACGGCCACCCCTGGCTTTGCAGGAGATCGAACTCTTCAAAGGGCATGCCGAAGACACCATGCTTGACCTGAGTCAGTGCATCGTGGCACGGGAGGTCAAGGCGGGCAGTCTGGTCTATAAATTTGCGCAGCCGGGCAATGAGATCTACATTGTGCGCAAGGGTACCGTCCGGGTGCAGTCCTATCTGAGCGATGGTCGTCTGCATCATATTTCCACGATTGGGGTGGGCAACTTTTTTGGCGGGTTGGCCTTCCTGGATAATGCGCCACGCAACAACGAGGCGGTGGCTGTCGAGGATGTGCATCTGTTTGTCATCACCAGGGAGACTTTCCACCAGTTGTCGGAAAGTCACAAGCGGTTGGCCATCAATATCATGACCGCTCTGGCGCGTACTTTGGCCATGCGGTTGCGCAATACGGAAGGCAGTTTGAAGCGGGTATACGACTGATTGCCACATTCATGGGGGTCCGGGGGAGATTATCTCCCCCGGTGGGGTCCGGGTGCTTCGCCCCGGAAAAACAAAAATCTGGAGTTGTAACCACTAATGTGTTGCTATTGTGACATTTTTTGATCCACAGCCCCTGGATGCCCCGAGCCGGGGCTCCGCCCCGAGCCCCGCCAGGGGCTTTGCCCCTGGACCCCACCAGGGGGATAATCCCCC
>CAIWLA010000617.1 GCA_903913345.1 uncultured Magnetococcales bacterium
CGCCCGCCCCACCAGGGCCGCACTGTCCCGGACAATGGTCACCAAACGGGTGCCCGCCGCAATATTGTTCCCCGGTTTAACGAGAACACTGGTAACCAACCCTGCAAACGTGCTTCTGTACTCCGTTCTTGTGTCAAACTCGGTGACACCATGGGTGGCACCCTCTTTAGTTTTTTGAAGTTTTTCAATCAATTCATTGCGACGTTCGGCTGATCGGGATTTTTGTTCATCGTATCGTTCCCGCAGTCGATCGCGTTCATCCTTGGCCAAATTGATCTGGGCCTGGATCTTTTCTCTGTTGGAGGCATGCTCGGCAATGCGGGCCTTGGATTCTCTGGAGATGGCATCCGCAACGGCCTTTTCCAAATCATCCACCGCAGTTTTGGCCCGATCATATTCAATCTTCGTAATATCTTTGGATTTGAAGAGACGGCTTGTCTCTGCCAGATCACGTTGGGCATTGCCCAACTTGCTCTGTAAAGAGCGCACATTCCGAGTGGCGTCTTCCAACTCCAACTGCTGTCGCTCCCGATCTTTTTGGACGTTATCCATGGAGAGTAGCAACTGCTTCTCGTTGCTTTCCATACGATTGTTTTGCGTCTCAAAGGCCTCTTTTGCGTCCGCATCCGCCTTGTCCATATCGTCCAGCTTGGCTTGGATGGCATCCCCCTCCGGATTTCTCATCACTGACGTCATCTGTACATCAAGCAGCCTTTCCGATGGACCGACCCGGGTGCCTTCCTGGACATAGATCTTGGAGACAATACCACTTTTGACAGCCTCCATGGTGACGGACTCACGTTCCAGCACCAGAGGGACAGCCACCAACTCATCCTTGGTTGCCCAGAACGAATAGACTAGGCTGGAGAAAATGATCATGGCAATCAGGTAGATTGGTCCGGACAAAACCCAGGGAGGAGCCGAATAGAGCATTCGGGCAGCTTTGATGGGGTGCCGTTCCGGTGCCACGTAGGCATGGTCAACCCGGACCGCTAGTCGCTTGTCAGACATAGTGCTCTCCTTGCATCCTCTCTTCTCGTTGCGCCTTCAACACCCGTTCGCGCAGCCAATCAGCAAACAGTTTGTCGGCTATCTGGTACATGGAACTATCCGTCAAGGTGCTGTGCAACACCTCTTCAACCATATAGATGGCCCAAAAGCCGTTCTGGGCATAGGGTCCACACAGTGCGCCCGCTTCTGCGAAAAAAATATCCTGTTCAATGTTCGGGGGTAGTACACCACGACCCATACAACCCAGGTGCCCACCGGCAATGCGACTGTTGTGCTCCAGAGAAGTCTGCCGGGCAAGGGTGGCAAAGTCACTCTCACCCGCCAGGAGACGCTCCCTGATCTGCTCAGCCTCCGCCAGGGTGTGACAGACAATGCGGGCAACACAGACCTTTTTCAATCGTTCCCGATTGTGCTCAAAATAGGCCTGAATCGCGGGGGAACCAATCACTCTCTGCTTCAAGGCGTTGCGCCGCAGTTCACTCTCTGCGACCTGCATCCATTGTTCCCACAAAATACCATTTCGATGACAATAATTATTTAAATCGGCTGCACCTGTCAGTCCCGCCACACGTCGCTTGGCGGTCAGATGGGCCTGTAACGCCTCTTCCGTTATCTGCACATTCAGGGATTGAATCTCCCAGTCGATGGTGTGCATCTCCATCAGCTTGTAGACAGCATTGCCGAAGGCACCTGTTACCTTCAGGTAAGTCACCACATCCTCGACGGTGATCGGATTCCCCCGGCTGTAAGCCAGTATGTCATGCATCCCCGCCTCGAAGCCCCCTCCGCACATGGACATTATTTGCCCGCCATAGACAATTTCAGAATGTCATTCCATCTTTACGGCGCGGAAATCTGACGGCCGAAGATTTAATTTTTTCATCATCTGGTAGATGCGCGCCTTGGACAGACCAGTCTCTGCACAGACCCTTTCAATAACACCATGGTGTTTTGTCAGTATTTCGACCAGATACTGGTGTTCAGCCTGGTATCGCACCGTAGCCATGCCCTCCTGTGTCACCGTCTCCTGCCTGGTTTGACTTTGGGCGAAGTTCTGCCGATACCGCTCTGGCAGGTCAAGGATGGTCACCTCGCGCACCCCTGCCACGCAGGCGATGTACTGCGCAATATTCTTCAGCTCCCGGATGTTACCGGGAAAATCATACCCTTTCAAGAGAAAATATTTTAACTCTACCGATAATGTCGGCATTTTATGAGCGACCTGCTCTTGGAGAAAATACTCAAGTAAAATCTCGATTTCGTCCCGTCTTTCCCTCAGGGGAGGAACGGTCAACGGGCAGACATTGATCCGGTACAACAGATCTTCCCGGAATTTTTCTTCGACCA
>CAIWLA010000618.1 GCA_903913345.1 uncultured Magnetococcales bacterium
ATGTGCCGAGCAAAGATCGCAGGTCAGCAAGCGACACCATGAGGGTCATGGCATCACTCGGTGATGTAGAAAACCCAAGCGCAAGGTAGAACGCCTTTGTTTCTTCAGAAGTAGCCAACGACCACCGGTCCATCGCACACGACGAAAGTTCGCGATGCACCGCTGACCTGATTGATGCGGGCTCGTTTTTTTAGCCACTCATCCAGTGATGGTGTACCAGAAGAGAAATTTTCAAGCACATGGCGGTCTGCCATCGGCAAGGGAGCAGACAACAAAGATACCATCAATCATTCCCATGGTGCGGGAGTATGCAGGGCACGACGCAACTTTTCATTGGGTTGTGGGGGTGCATCGAGGCGTTCCAGCCATTGTTCATAGGCTTCTTGGCTTACTGGCAAGATGGTGCGATCAAGCAGTGCGTCTTCCGCTGCCCGTCGCGCAGCACCCAGAATAAAATCGGTCCTGTTTTGTCCTCGTGCTTGGACCGCACGGTCAATCAAGATCTTTTCTTCGGGACGAATGCGGATATTGAGTGATTCGCGTCGTGTCCTCGGTTCTGGTAATGCGGTCATCGCTTGTCCTCCGTTGAGAGATTGTGCGGTCAGCGTATCAGAGTGCAATGACAATGTCATTACTTTTTTCAGCACCTGCGCCAGGTGCCATCCAAAAGGTCTGAAAGTGATACGTGTCTTTCAGGTCGCCTCTTCACCCCTTCTCCCAGACATGTCAGGAAATGTGCCTTATCTGATCTGTCCGGTAAAAATGCGGCTTTCAGGCGATGATTGATCTGGAAGCCCTCCCGAACTGGCAGGACACCACGGACACACGGCCCAGGCCGTGCGGTTTTGCCGTTGTCTTTTGGCCGGAAGGGTATTATGTTCACTCCGGTGATCCTTTTATGTCGCTTACGTCAGCGTGTGGATGAAACCCATGTCCATTGATGCCCAGACCGTTCAACATGTCGCCACCCTGGCCCGCTTGCAGGTCTCTGCCGAAGAGGTGGAGGCCTATGCCGGGCAACTCTCCCGGATCCTGGCCTTGATGGAAACATTGAACAAATTGCCCACGGAAACCGTCATCCCCATGTCCCATGCCGTCGATATGCGCATCCCGGAACGGGAGGATGTGGTCTGCCACGGCAATCAGCGCGAGGAACTGCTCGCCTGCGCCCCCGATACCGACCAGGGCCACTTCCGGGTTCCCAAAATTATTGAGTAGGAGTCTCTGCCCCAGTGGATCTCTCCCAGATCTCTCTCGAACAGGCCGCCAACCTGCTGCGCCAACGGTCCCTCTCCGCCGTGGAGTTGACCCGGTTTTTCCTGGAACGGATCGCCATCGCCAATCCAACCCTCAACGCCTTCATCACCGTGGATGAAGAAGGTGCCCTGGCGGCGGCCAGAAGGGCCGATGAACGGTTGGCACGCGGAGAGGCTACCCCCCTCACCGGCATCCCCCTGGCCGTCAAAGACCTGTTCTGCACCAAAGGGTTGCGCACCACCTGCGCCTCCAGAATGCTCCAGGCGTTTTGCCCCCCCTACGAGTCCACCGTCACCCGCCGTCTGAAAGAGGCCGGGGCCGTGGTGCTGGGCAAAACCAATATGGATGAATTTGCCATGGGTTCCTCCAACGAAACCTCCTTCTTCGGCCCGGTCCGCAACCCGTGGGATACCACCCGTACCCCCGGCGGCTCCTCCGGCGGCTCGGCGGCCGCCGTGGCCGCCGGATTGTGTCTGGCCGCCATCGGCACCGATACCGGCGGCTCCATCCGTCAGCCCGCCGCCATGACCGGCATCACCGGACTGAAACCCACCTACGGACGGGTCTCCCGCTACGGCATGATCGCCTTCGCCTCCTCCCTGGATCAGGCCGGACCCATGACCCACAGCATCGCCGATGCCGCCCTCCTCCTGCACGCCATGGCCGGTCACGATCCCCTGGACTCCACCAGCATCGACAGCCCCGTCCCAGACTATCGGGACGAACTGACGGCCAACCTCAAACCCCTGCGAATCGGCATCCCGGCGGAATATTTTGCCGAAGGACTCTCCGATTCGGTCAGAAAAGCGGTCGAACAGGCCATCGTCACGTTCCAGGAGCTGGGGGCCACCTGTCTGCCCCTCTCCCTGCCCTGCACCCCCTACGCCATTCCCACCTACTATGTCATCGCCCCGGCCGAGGCCTCCTCCAATCTGGCCCGCTATGACGGCGTGCGGTTCGGCCATCGGTGCGACAATCCCCAGGATCTGCGGGATATGTACGCCCGCAGCCGCTCCGAAGGGTTTGGCGCAGAGGTCAAACGGCGGATCATGCTCGGCACCTATGTCCTCTCCTCCGGCTATTATGATGCCTATTATCGAAAGGCACAAAAGGTCCGCCGCCTCATCGCCGACGATTTTCAGGCCGCCTTCACCCAGGTGGACCTGCTCCTGACCCCCACGGCACCGGAGACGGCCTTTCGGATCGGTGAAAAGGACCAGGATCCGGTACGGATGTATCTGTCCGACATTTTTACCATCAATGTCAACCTGGCGGGATTGCCGGGCCTCTCCCTGCCCTGCGGGTTTGACGAACACAACCTGCCCATCGGTCTGCAACTGATTGGCCGTCCCCTGCAAGAGGGCACCCTCCTCGCCGCCGGACATGCCTTTCAGCAGGCGACCGATTGGCACCTTCGGAGACCGTCATGAGCAGACAGATGTCGAGTGCCCCCCCTGCCCCCTCCGGCAGCCCCTCGCCCGCGCCATCCCGCTATGAGACCATCGTCGGGCTGGAAGTCCATGCGCAAATGCGGACCCGTTCCAAAATTTTTTGCGGCTGCGCCACCTCGTTCGGGGCCGAGGCCAACACCCGGATCTGCCCCATCTGCGCGGCCTTCCCTGGGGTGCTGCCGGTGCTCAATCGGGAGGTGGTCAACATGGCCATCAAGACCGGACTGGCCATCCAGGGCGAGATCCGCCTGACGAGCGAATTTGCCCGCAAAAATTATTTTTATCCCGACCTGCCCGCCGGTTATCAGATCAGCCAGTACGAGTGGCCCATTGTGGAACATGGCCATCTGTTCATCGACTCTCCCACCGATCAGCAATCCAAACGGATCGGCATCACCCGCATTCACATGGAGGTGGATGCGGGCAAGAGTCTGCACGAAGGGATTGTGGGGGCCTCCTGGGTGGATCTCAATCGCACGGGAACCCCCCTGATGGAAATTGTCTCCGAACCCGATCTCCGTTCGGCGGCCGAGGCGGGGGAATATCTCAAAAAATTGCGGGCCATCGTCCGCTATCTGGGGGTGTGTGACGGCAACATGGAAGAGGGATCCTTCCGGTGCGATGCCAATGTCTCGGTCCGGTTGCGGGGCACAACCGTCCTGGGCACCCGCTGCGAGTTGAAAAATTTGAATTCCATTCGCAACGTCATGCGGGCCATCGACTATGAGGTGGAACGCCAGATTGAATTGATCGACAATGGCGATGCGGTGGTCCAGGAGAGCCGCCTGTGGAATGCGGATCTCAACAGCAGTCGGGCCATGCGCGGCAAAGAGGATGCCCATGACTACCGGTATTTCCCGGAACCCGATCTGCCCCCTCTGCGGATCACGCCGGAACGCATCCACGCCATTGCCGCCTCCCTTCCCGAACTGCCGGATGCCAAAGCGGCCCGTTTTCAGACGCAATATCAACTCTCCGGCTATGATGCCGGGGTGTTGACCGCGAGCCAGGATCTGGCGGACTATTTTGAAGCGGTGGCAGAGCGGGCAGCAACCTTGGGCCATCCCAATCCCAAAATGGCCGCCAACTGGGTGACCGTCGAGTTGTGCGGCCGACTCAACAAGGAAAACCGGGAGATTGCCCAATCCCCTCTCCCGGCCCGGCATCTGGGCCAACTGATCGCCATGATCCAGCAGGGTATCCTCTCTGGAAAAATGGCCAAAGAGGTGTTTGACACCCTTTTTACGGAAGGAGGCGATCCACAACAGATTGTCGAGCAGAAGGGACTCAAACAGGTGACGGACAGTGGCACCATTGACGAGGCCATTGCCCAGGTTCTGGCCGCCCATCCAGACGATGTGGCCCAATATCGGGCGGGCAAGACCAAGGTGCTCGGCTTCCTGGTCGGCCAGATCATGAAGGCCACCCAGGGCAAGGCCAATCCCGCCCTGCTCAATCAACGGTTGCAGGCCCTGTTGGCCGAACACGTGTGATCTCCCGGTGACGAGACATTTGGGCCTAAGGCAAACATCGGGCACGGAACAGACGGACGATACGGTCATTCCGTCTGCGGATGAACGTCCGGTGATTCATGACAGACGGGCGTTGCGAGTGGTCTATCTCACCGGCGCATTGGTCTTTTTATTGTTTCTCTGCACCGCTCTGTTTATCCGCTGGATGGTGGATTTCGAACATTTCCGCCCCAGAGTGATTGCCATCCTGGAACAGGTGACCGGTCGTTCGGTCTCATTGGATAGCCTCTCGTTCGCCCCGACAGAGGGGTTTTTCACGCTGGAGCTGCGCAACTTGCAGATTCATGGTGTGACCGATGCAGAACCACCGCTGCTCATGGCCAAAAAGGTTCAAATCGGCCTCTCGCCCACCTTCTTTTTGCACACCCATATCGAAGACAACCCGTTGGAGATCTCCTCCCTGACCCTGGCCAACCCCCAGATCACGATTGTCCAACGGGATGATGCGTGGCTGGTGCATCTGTTGCAGGATGCCATCGAACTGAGCGATCGGCACATGAAACAGCAACTGGGTTGGGGACTGACCCAACTGGCGATCGACTCGATCAAGATCCAGAATGGCATGGTGACCCTGCTGAACTGGGAACATGCGGCCAGTCAGTCACTGGTATTGGATCGCATCCATGCCGATATTCACTCCCTTTCCGCCATCCATGCCTCTCCCGTATCGGTTTCAGCCCGTTTTCAATCGGTTCCCTTTACCGTTGCCGGTCAGGTCGGCCCGCTGCCCGAATCCCTGGAACTCGCCGAAATGCCGGTGCTGCTCAATCTGGTGGCCAAATCCACCAGTCTGTTTCAATTCATTCATTTTTTTGCCAACTCTTCCAGCCTGTTACTCGCCCACACCCAGGCGATTCAACTGCCGAAAAATCTGGATTTTCGCGGCGCACGGGGCTATTTTTCCACCCTTTTCAATGGAACCCTGCAAAAGGGACTGCAAACCACCTCCCGGTTGGAATTGGACCAGTTGACGGTGGAGACCCGTCCAGACCAGACCGGCCAGTCGGCCTCCCCCGACCGACCGACAAAAAGGGCGGACCCCGCCAAACCACCAGGAAAAGAGACCATTCCCAGCAATGTGGCGGTACGGTTGAAATCGGTTCTCAGGGTCGAACAGGATCACCCCCTGTTGCACATTGAAGAATGTTTTTTGTACATGGATGGAAAATCCATACTGGGCGTCAAAGGGTCACTGCACGATATGGGGCAGGATTCGGGTACGGACAGTCTGATCAATCTCACGGTCACCACGTTGGCCGGTTTTGATTCAAAACGATTTCCCCATCCTTTCGAGCCTTTTTTGTCGGGTGATACGCCACAGGGAATGGTGCACGTGCAAGGGGCCTGGCCCAACGCCCTCCAATGGAGTGGCCATCTGGATTGGACACAGACCGGGATCTCCTTCCCGCCAACGGCCTCTCCTGCGTCAACCCCCTCTGCACGCGCCCCATCCGCCCACCGTTCACGGGCAGACAAGGCGGGAGATCACCCCCTTCTGACCCTGTTGCGCACGCTGGGCATCGAAAAACAGGCCGGGGTTCCCCTGGTCATCGATTGGGATACGGTGCACGAACATGCCGATGGCCAGGAGGATGTCTGGCTTTTGAAAGATCTGGTCATCAGTCGGCCATCCGCTCCGCTGCCGGAGGCCAATGAAGATCGCCTGCATCTCTCTGGTACCCTGGAACCCACCATGCGGTTCGAGATCTCTGGAGAATGGGCGTTGTCACTGTTGAAGGCGTATCTGACCAGGGCCATACCGTGGAATATGGCCGGTATCGCCCGACTGGATGGCTCCATCACACTCGATGGACAACCCACCGGTGCCCAGGAAGAAGATCTCACCATACG
>CAIWLA010000619.1 GCA_903913345.1 uncultured Magnetococcales bacterium
ATCGATGACGACCTCCAGGTGACGGCCTTCTCCTCGGTCAAGAACGATTTTATCGATTTTAACGAGATTTCCACCGGGGTGCGGTATCAACTGTTGTTGGCGGTCCGTGTGGCCCTGGCTCAAGCGTTGGCCGCCCGTGTCGGTCGGTCGGCACAGATGATTGTCCTGGATGAGCCGTTTGTCTTTTTTGACCGGCAGCGGGTCCGGGAATCCCTGGAGGCCCTGCGCTGTGTCAGCGAACAGATCACCCAGGTATGGGTCATTGCCCAGGCCCATGAAGAGGGCGTGGAGGCTGCGGGGGATCTGTTGGTGCGGTGTGGGGCCGAGGAGGACTCTTTGATGGTACAGGGTTTGACAATTTGAATAGATATCGACTGTTTCTTTTGGCCGTTTTGTTGCCGGTCCTGGGGTGGAGTCTGGCCGCAGAGGGGCGCACTGCCACGATCGGGGGGTTTATTCGGACCAAGGGTTCCGACACCCTGGCGGCGGTCTCGTCCCGTTGGGCGGCCCAGTATCAGGCCCGAACGCCGGGCATCACCGTGGAGGCCGCCAGTGGCGGTTCGGGCAATGGGATTGCCGCCTTGATCAATGGTCATGTGGATATTGCCGATACCAGTCGTCCCCTCAAGACCCATGAGGTACGGCAGATCCTCTCCCGTACCGGCAAGCAACCGGTCCTTTTTCTGGTGGGGTTGGATGCCCTGTCGGTGATTGTCCATCCCCTCAATCCGCTGCATGGTCTCTCGGTGAAGCAGTTGGCGGAGATCTATGGCCGGGATGGTTTGATCCCTCACTGGGAAAATCTGGGGGTGGTGGTCCCTGGTTGTGAGGATCAGGAGATTGTCCGTATCAGTCGCAAGAACAATTCGGGCAGTTATTATGAGTTTCGTGAGGATGTCTTGAAGCCCGGTCGGCATTTGAATGCCAATCTGGAATATGTGGATTCTTCCGAGGCGGTGGTGCAGCGGGTGGCGCGGACGCCCTGTGCCATTGGTTATGTGGGGATGGGTCGGGTGACGGCGGCGGTCAAGGCCCTGTGTATCACCAGTGGGAAGGGTCCGTGTGTCCCTCCGACGGCGGCCACTGCGTTGGAAAGGCGTTATCCTTTGACGCGCAACCTTTATCTGGTGACGTTGGGACCGCCCAACGAGGTGGTCAAGGCTTATGTGCAGTGGATTCTGGGGCCAATGGGGCAGGATATTTTGCAAAAGTCCGGTTTCACGCCTGCGCCTGTGGTCAAGGTGGAATAGACAGGGTTGCGCTCCTTTTGCCTTTTGCCTTTTGCCTTTTTCCTTTTTCTTTTCCCTTTTACTATCAGGGGGTCCAGGGGGGATTATCCCCCCTGGTGGGTCCAGGGCAAAGCCCTGGTATTTTGATCCTTTTTACCACATATGGGGCTTCGCCCCAAACCCCACCAGGGGGATAATCCCCCTGGACCCCTGTGCCTCACCCGCCCGCGACGGCCTCGATGGCACTGCGCAACCGTTTGTCCGCCTCTTTTGCCACCGCATCCACCTCCGGGTGGGCGATCATCATGGCCATGACCATCGGATTGATGGCCGCCATCTCGACCTGATCTCCCGTCATGCGGACCACCACATTGCAGGGCAGAAGGGTGGCAATATCGGGGGCGGCGGTCAAAACACGCAGGGCCAGGGGGGGATTGCAGGCCCCCAGGATGACGGTTCGGGGATAATCGGCATTCATCTTTTTCTTGAGGGTGGTTGAGACATCGATCTCGCAAAGAATGCCAAAACCCTGAGCCGCCAGCGCGGCGCGCAGGGCCTCGACCGTGGCGTCGAACGACAGGGGGGATGGGGTGATCATGGCATAGTGGGGCATGTTTTCCATGGTGACTTTTGCTCCTGGATACAGGGTGAAGATGAACCGGACGGTCGAACAGTCAACCGTCCACCCCAGAGCCTGATACAGGAATCGCCCCAGGTCAAGGTATGCCAATGGGCGGTGCCCCCTCTCCAGACCGCTTTTTCAGACCACCGGGTACACGTGAAGATGTCCGATCTCTCTTTCAAACATCAATTGTTCGATCAACTGGCGCGGGTGGGCAAGGCGGTGGGGCAGGGGCATCGTCTGGCCCTGTTGGACTATCTGGCCCAGGGGGAGCGCGCGGTGGAATCCCTGGTGCAGTTGACGGGGCTGTCGGTGGCCAACACCTCGAAACATTTGCAACAGTTGCGGCAGGCCGGGCTGGTGGTGGCCCGCAAGGAGGGGTTGTATGTTTATTATCGCCTCTCCGATCCCGATGTGGTGACCTTGTTGGGGGTGATTCGTCGCCTGTCGGAGCGGCATCTGGGGGAGGTGGAGGGGTTGGTGCGGCACTATCTCTTGTCCAAGGATGGCCTGGAGCCGATGGCCCGTGAGACCTTGCTGGAGCGGATGCGAGAGGGGACGGTGACGGTTCTGGATGTGCGTCCGGCGGAGGAGTATGCGGCGGGTCATCTGCCCATGGCCTTTCATATTCCGTTGCGTGCCCTGGAGCATCGTCTGCATGAGTTGCCTCTGGATCGGGAGGTGGTGGCCTATTGTCGCGGGGCCTTTTGTGTCCTCTCTTTTGAGGCGGTGGCCTGGTTGCGGGAGCGGGGCTATCGGGCCAGACGGTTGGAGGAGGGGTTTCCGGAGTGGCGATTGGCCGGATTGCCGGTGGAGTAGGGGGATCACCATGTTTTCGGCACAAAATCAACACCATTGGCCAGTTCCACCGTCTCCCCGCTGCGGCGAATGACAAACAGCCCCTGCGCCAGGGCGAGCCGTTCGGCCTCCTCTTCCACGGTGATCCCGGCGACGGCCCCGTAGATGCGGTGGTGGCCATAGGCGGGGAGGAATTCGGTCAATTCCGGGAGTTGCCGCCGGTGTCCCTGCACCTCTTCCACCGTCAGGTGGCTGCTGACCAGCATGGCCACGGCGATGGTATCGGTGGCGAGCAATAGATCGATCCGCATATAGCGACCGATGGGCAATTTGGGGGTCAGTCGGGTATGGATCTCCGCAGCCGGGAGGGGAAGGCCGAACCCGGCAAAGAGGGTGGGGCAGGCCGGGATGATCAATTGATCGATAAATCCCCCCCAGCGGCCATCCCATGGGGGTGGGGTCGAGGGGTCGATGGCTGGCTCGACCACCGGTGGCGGCGGGGGCGATGGCGGGGTGGGGGTTGGCCGCTGTTTTTCCCACGCCTCCTGGCAGGCCAGCAGCCGTTTTTCCCACCGGCGGTCGGTTTTGCGGAGTATTTTCTGGAGGGCGCGGCGGGTCACGGCTTTACGCATGGGGGTTCTCCCAACGGGAACGGATATCTTTTTGTCGCAGAAGGATTCGATTGGCTTCCAGCACCATTTGCACGGCTTCGGCCAAATGGGTACGCGCCTCGGCCAACGTCTCACCCTGAGTGTTCGCCCCAGGCAGCTCTTCAATAAATTCGATATACCCTTCAGGTACTTTTTTGAATATGGCCGTCCGTTTGATATCCATCGTGACAACGCCCTGAATGTCCATTTTTAGAAAATTTACCCCCCCAAAGGCCGACTCTTCAACGGCACCACCGGCAGATCCGCCAACCGCTGCACCGGTTCGGTCACCACCCCTCCCGAACGTTTCAACCAATACCGCTCCATCGCCTCAATAATGGCCGTATCAAATTTTTTGCCCGCCCCCTGCTTGAGAATCATCAACGCCTCTTCGGCGGGCATCCGGCGGCGATAGTGGCGATCCGCCGTCAGGGCCTCAAAAATATCCGCCACCGTGATAATCTTGGCCAAAAACGGAATATACCGGTTCAACAATCCCGTCCCATACCCGGAACCATCCATGTATTCATGATGCGAGGCGGCAATCTCCGGGACATGCCGGTATTTGCGGGAAAAACGCATCTTGGTCAATATCTCCTGCGTATAGGCCACATGCTTCTTGATCTGATCATACTCCCCCCCCGTCAACGGACCGGCCTTTTTCAACACATTGTCCGCCACCCCCAGCTTGCCATAATCATGCAAAAAACCCGCAACCCGAACCACATCCACATCATTCTCCGACAACCCCATCTCCCGCGCAATCCCGCAGGCATAGTCACTGACCAACTGGGAATGACCCGCCGTCAGGGGATCCTTGGCATCGATCGATGCGGCCATCACCTCGATAAAACTGTGAAATTGCGTCTCATGCTCCTGAAACAGAATGGCATTTTCCAGGGCAATCGAGGCAATGGAGGCCAAAGCCTGCAAGGCATCCATCTCCGCCGGCCCAAACAGCGTCCCATCCTTCCTGTTGATGATCTCCACCACCCCCAACGGCTCCCCGTTGCCCGACTTCAGAGGCATCGCCACAATATTGCGGGTGCGATAGCCGGTCTTGAGATCGGTCTCCGGGTTGAAAAATTCACTCTGATAGGCATCCTCGATCACCAACGTCTGCCCGGTAAAGACCACCCAACCCGCAATACCCAGATTGACCCGTACCCCAATGGCCGGTCGGCCCTCCATGCCGGTGGCATAGAGGGAATACAAAACCCCCTGCGCCGTGTTCAATACAAAAAATGTTCCCCGTTCGCACTCCAGTTCCGCCACCCAATGGTCAATCCAGCCCTTGGCCCGTGGCGCGTCCAGGGTTTGAAAAAATTCGGGGGAAGAGATCCCCCGAATCTCCTGGGCCAGCCTCTCCTCATCGGCCTGGGAAAAACAGCCCTCCTGCTTGTTCAACAATTGCACCGCACCCAATACCCGACCCTGCCCGTCCGTGACGGGAGCCACCAGGACCGTCTCGGTCTTGAAACCGGTGATATGGTCCACCTCCCGGTTGAAAAATGGGACATTGTAGGCATCAATGACATTGATGATCTCCTTGCGGAGAAAGGCCAAACCCACAATGCCCATCTTCAACGCCAGCCGTATCCCCCCCTGCACACCCAACGCCGCCTGGGAGCACAACTCCATCCGCTCCCAGTCCAGAAAAAAGAGGGCAGCACGGTCCGCCCCACACAGATCCGCCGCCGCCTGGGCAATCAACGGCGGCAGGAGATCCCGATTGCGGGTGGAACCCAACTGCAATTGGATATCCAAAAGTTTTCTGCTGATGGGGTCAGACAACATGGCTCCACTCCTGTCTGGCATGGCAAAAGGGGTTCAAGGGGCGCATGACCTAATGGGCTGGCCCCATCTCCGTAATCGTAAAGGTGGTCTGTTCCGAGCGGGTGATGGTAAAATGGACCGACTCTCCCGGTTTCAGACCCTCCAGCTTGACCCCTTGCGCCACGGAAAAATTCATGCGCATGGCGGGCCAGCGGAATTCCGGTACCGCCGGGTGCTCTATGTCGGCGGTTCGTTTGGCGAGATCCACGCCATGCAATGTTCCGGTCACTTGTGCGGTGGCGGTGGTCTGGGTCATGGGTGGGTGTTCATGCTCCATGCCCGCCATGGCCACGCCACTGGCCAACCATGCCGTTGTCGCCAACACCATAATGCGCATTCTTTGGTTCATCAGTCTCTCCTGAATGGATGGGGATAAAAGGCTCAGAGTAACCACATTGCCGGGGGGTTGGCAACCATAATCCATAAAAAGAGGGGGGCTGGGTGCAGAGGAGGGGTCTGTGTCAACGATCAGGGGGTCCAGGGGGGATTATCCCCCCTGGTGGGGGTTTGGGGGCGAAGCCCCCAAGGTCTTGAAATTTAAATATATGAGGATTCGCCCCAAACCCCAGCAGGGGCGGTGCCCCTGGACCCCTGCCAGATGGAAGAATCACCCACGCAAACCGGCAAAAAAACGGCCAACGGCCTCCACCCCATGGGTTTGATACACCTCGATGGCGGCACTGCCCACCACGGCGATTTCCGCTTGACCGGTCAATTGCCGCACATCCATTGCATTTTTGACCCCAAAACCCACCGCCAATGGCAGAGTCGTGGCCTGCCGACACCGATCCAGAAAATGGTTCAAGGAGTCATCAAAACGGGTCTGTTTGCCGGTCACCCCCTTGCGCGCCACACAGTAGCAAAAGCCGTTGGCCAGGGCACCGATGGTGCGCAGACGGGTATCGGAACTGGTGGGGGTCAACAAATGGATCCAGGCCAGCCCATCCGCACCCTTTCCCCAATGCCGACACCAGGCCATGGCCTGCTCGGCCTCCTGGGGCGGCAGGTCGGGAATGATCAACCCCCGCACCCCCAGACGAGCCGCCTCACGGATAAAATTCTCCACCCCATACGCCATTAAAATGTTGTAATAGGTCATGATCAGAAAAGGGATGGGATGGCGGCGGACCGTCTCCTCGATGAAGGCCAGGCCATCGGCCACCCGAAAGCCATTGTCCAGGGCGGCCTGGTTGGCATGGGCGATGATCGGTCCATCGGCAATGGGTTCGGAAAAGGGGATCTGCAACTCCATCAGATCGACGCCGTTGGCCACCATCTGGTCGATAATCGCCCGATTGGCCGCCAGCGAGGGATATCCCAAAACCCAATGGGACATGAGAAGAACGGCCCGTTCGGAGCCGCCAGCCTCCCTCTCGGCCAACCGCTGACGGATATGGGACTCCAGGGAGTGGATGGGTGTCTGGTTC
This sequence comes from uncultured Magnetococcales bacterium, assembly GCA_903913345.1. Lineage (GTDB taxonomy): Bacteria > Pseudomonadota > Magnetococcia > Magnetococcales > Magnetaquicoccaceae > Magnetaquicoccus. The sequence continues at coordinate 6,563 of CAIWLA010000619.1, forward strand.
ATGGTTATCATCCGTGCAGTGTGAGGTATTGTTCGGCCTTTTGTTGGATAAAACGCCGCCAACCTGGATCGTTCACCGCTTCCGCAACGGTAAAGATATCCTTGTCGCCCCGACCGGAGAGGTTGATGATCACCACGGCGTGGGGATCGGTGGTGGGCAACTCCCGCAGGGCGCAGGCCACGGCATGGCTGGACTCCAGGGCGGCGATGATCCCCTCCTGGCGCATCAGGAATTGGAGTGCCTGGACCACCTCCTGGTCGTTGGCGGCGGCAAAACGGACCCGTCCGTGCCCGGATGGTGCGACGCCATTCTCTCCCCCGTGCTGACTCAAATAGGCCAGGATGGGGGAGACCCCCACATAATCGAGACCGGCGGCCACCGAATGGGTATCCTTCATCTGCCCATCGCCGTCTTGCAAGAAGAAAGTCTTGTAGCCATGGGCCACGCCAACAATCCCCTGCCCGGAGGCGATGCGGGCCGCGTGGCGACCCCCTTCCAGACCGGCTCCGCCCGCCTCCACCCCCACCAGTTCCACCGCATGGTCGGCCAGAAAGGGCTGGAAAATGCCCAGGGCATTGGAACCGCCCCCCACGCAGGCATAGATGTGGGTGGGCAGACGCCCTTCCTGGCGTAAAATTTGCGCCCTGGCCTCTTCACCAATGACGGATTGGAACCAGGCAACCATCTCCGGGAAGGGATGGGCACCACAGGCGGTGCCCAGGACATAATGGGTCTCATCCATGCTGCCCACCCAATCGCGCATGGCCTCGTTGATGGCATCTTTCAGGGTGCAGGTGCCGGAGGTGACGGGGATGACCTGGGCACCCAACTGCTCCATCCAGAAGACATTGGGGCGTTGCCGCTCCACATCGACCGCCCCCATGTAGATGGTGCAGTCAAACCCCATGCGGGCCGCCATGGTGGCGGTGGCCACGCCATGCTGGCCCGCTCCCGTCTCGGCAATCACCCGCTTTTTGCCCATCCGTTGCACCAGCAACCCCTGCCCCATGACATTGTTGGCCTTGTGGGCACCCGTCTGATTGAGATCTTCCCGTTTGATATAAACCCGGCGATCAAAGTGGCGGGAGAGATTCCCGGCCAGGGTCAACGGGGTGGGACGCCCGGAAAAATTTTCCATCAAGGCCAGATAGCCCGACCAGAAGGCCGGATCGCGGCGGGCCTCTTCATAGGCGAGGGTCAATTGCCGAAAGGTTTCGTGCAAAATTTCCGGGATGAACGCCCCCCCAAAGGGGCCAAAATATCCTTTGGTCATGTGCTGGGTTTTTCCTCGCTGGATGTGTCGGTCTGGATACGGTTCAGTACAGGTAAACGTCCCAACCTTTTTTTGGTACCGGTTCTAGTAGGGATGGAAAAACGACTGTACAATCAAGGACTTGTTTCGAATGACTCAAAAAAACCAGGATAGGACCATCAATCTTCAATGAAGACAAGTGTTCACTGATGAGTTTGGCGGCAGTCAGTGGATAGAGTTGTGGATCATCACCGGTTTGAATTTCATGGGTGGCGGCAAGATCGAAATATTTTGTCTTCATGTTCTGTAATGTATTAAAAAATAATGATCTATCAATACCTTCCAGGTCAAATCTTGGGCTGATACGCAAATCAAAAACGACCGAAGGATTGGTTTGGCCAACCAGATCGAGCAACTGATCCCCGGTAATCGTTTCAATATTGACAAGCACAACGAGACGGCTATCAAAATAAGGTAAAAGTAACGGTTGAAACGATGGTTGAGCACCCGCTTTCGCGGTCACCTGCCTTTCCAGCAGAGTGCGAAAAGGAATGATTCCAGACGTTTGGGTGCCCGATTTTACGGCCACCTGTTTTTTTGGCAGAGAGCGAAAAGGAATGATGTCGGCTTGAGTGGGCATCACGGCTCTCGTGTTCGCAGGATGGCCAGTTCCAGATCCGGATAGCTGAGTTTTGTTGTCTCCCATGGACTTCCCCAATCAGGCTCCCCAATTTGTCTTATCCCAGTCAAATCACTCTTCAGATCCCGGTCTTTCATGAAAGCCCGTCGATACAGTTGTGGTGCAACACCGGTAAAGGGGGTGAAAAGAACCTTATTGCCCCCCTGACTGGGCGGTATCCAATGTGGTAAACGATTTGTGGTAATGGCATCATCGTGCAATTCCAGTGCCTTGCTTTTTGGATAAGGTTCGATAAACTGCACCTCATCTATCCCGGCAGAGACAACATGCCGAGCACAATAATGACAAGGGAATGTGGTGACAAAAAGCTTTGTTCCCCTGGGTGAAACCCCTTGCCTCGCAGCGGTCAGCAGTGCATCCATTTCAGCGTGAATGGCCCTTGAGAACTCGACAAGTCCACCGATGCGGGAGTTTTTGAGAATATCCTCCAGTCTCTCTTTTTTATCCCGCAAATCAGGGAAAGAATCGATAAATTTTTCCAACACTTCATCGACTATCTGTTGTTGCTGTTTGTTGTTGTGGCAATATTGCCGTCCACGATCGGGATGGAAGGCACAGCGGTAATCGCTTTTTTCAGGATGGAACGATTCTCCATAGACGCCACCTCCTGCTTGGGGTGCTTCATTGGTTCCCGTTGCCACAAGGCTGCCCTCGGCATCGACCAATGCGGCCCCAACCTGTCGTGAGAGGCAGGCACTGCTCAATTTTGCGCAATCAGCAAAGTACATGGCCATTTCAGATGCGCAAGGCCGTACAATCTCGTCATGGGTTACAATCTTGATCAAACGGGACAGATCTTCTGGAATTTTCCAGTTCTTGTTTTCATCCTTTGGTCTTTCCTCGGAATTGTCAACATAAAAATCGGCCAGATAGAAAGTTTTTCCGACCTGTTGGCCGAATTCATGGGTTGATTTGAAATCATCTTTCATAAAGGATTCGATCTGGTCTTTGCC